>JAIORS010000026.1 GCA_021108005.1 Candidatus Aegiribacteria sp. | reverse complement strand
GATTCCAATTATGTATTTGGCACAATCATTGATGCTGCATATCTGAACGATGACCGCATCGCTCTTCTTGACATGTACAGGAAGAAGGTTCTTCTCTATTCAGAAGATGGTGAGTTTATATCTCAAGTGGGATCAGGCGGAAGCGGACCGGGTGAATTCCTGCTTCCATTCTCTATCACAGCACTTTCCAACGGAGGTTTTGCTGTATCCGACATACATGCAGGAAAAGTAGTGTTCTTCAATTCAACAGGCTCATTAGAACGGGAATTGATTGGTTTCTATCCGATGGCACCCATGACCATTGAGCAAGGTGTAACCGGTTCGATTATCGGCAAGCGGATAAATTACTACTACGATGAAGAAGAGGATAGAGTTCTCAGTGGTTCGGAGTATTGCGTTTGGTCTGACTCTACAGAACCGGATCTTGTATTACTGGAAAACTATGCCGTTCATCAATCGAACGATAGGATCTCATACAATTTCACTACCTCATCTGATGGAATGTTCTTCTGTTGCCCTTCATCCACAGAAGAATATGCTATCACAGGCTTCTCTCCTGAGGGTGATACTGTTTTCTATACAGAAATCCCCTGGGAGATCACAGCGATGACCCAAGAAGAATTCGATGTAGCGCGTCCCGGAATAATGGTGCCAGGACCTGGCAGTGAATCAACAATAACAGAACTGAGTGCAAACTGGGAACCAGATTCTATTCGAAATGCCGGATTGCTGGTTGGTGTGGATAGAGATGGCAGAATATGGGTTAAAACAGGTAGAGGAGAAACTGCTGCACCTGTTTTTGATCTTTTTGATTCAAGGGATGGTTCATTCGTAACATCTGTAGAGACCACTCTCCCTGCAATCGCCAGATACTGGAACATAGAGGTATCAGAATCCGGAATATTGGGATGGGATCATAACCCAGCTGACTATCCGCGCGTATATATCCTTGAACTCATAGAAGAGAACTAACAGAAAAGATATTGAGAATTCACGTATCCGTCTTCACGGGGAACGTACATCCGGATATAACAGCAAGAACGAACATTAATTCGAATATTTGAATCCTGTATTTGTTATCTATCTTTTTCTCTGTTCTCTCATCTCTACTTAACATATTTCTCCCAGGTTGTTTTTACTAATCAATTACTGCAAACCTATGGATATCTATGAAATTCCCAACCCCCATTCGCCGGAAGTAGATACCGGAAGTAAGTTCATTCAGTGTGGAATACGCTTTCCCGATAGCACCCATCTGTTGTTTCATCATTTCCAGGGCTTCTGTCATCCGTGGAATTGACCGGGCAGAGTGGCAGGTATTATCATCAGTTAAAGTTGAAAAACCGAGGTAACTGGAAAAAATGGTGCCATGTTGTGAGCGAATCACGGTATTTTTGGAAACTAGCTTTTCTATTGCTTAATCAACTAGGGGGAATCAGCTCTTATGATCGATTCGATACAGGCGCTGGAAGATAGACTTAGATCGGTAACCGATAAGGAGCGTATCGATCTACTGATAGATCTTTCCCTCAGGAACTGCAAGGTATCCCCTGCTAAAGCCCGTTCATACGCGGAAGAAGCCCTTAGTCTATCGGTATCCACCGGGTCCAGACTGCTGGAAGCAAAAGCTCTGAATGCACTTGGCAGAGCCTGTCTTGGTCAGCTTACTCATGCTGAAGCCCTGAAACACCTTCACAGTGCTCTTTCTCTTTTCGAAAAACTTGATTCAAAGCAGGGTGTGGCCAAAGTGCTTGGAAACATCGCTCAGGTATATCACTCAAGTGCTGAACAGGAAAATGCCCTTGAGTATCTTGGTAGAAGCAGGGCACTTTACGAAGAACTCGGCGACAGGAAACAGCTCGCAAGTAACCTTAACTCAACTGGTCTGGTTCTTCTCAGTTCAGACAGAGACGAAGAAGCGCTGAAGCACCTGACAAAATCACTGGAATTGGCCATAGGAGAGGATGATACAAAAACGATCAGAAGTGCCACCAACAATATTGGCATCCTCCACTATAAGAACGATAACCTGGAAGAGGCAATCGCCTGCTTCAAGAGATCTGCGGAACTCAGCGAACAGGTGGGAGAACTGAGATCACTTGCCGGCAATTACATCAATATAGGTACAAGTAATGTTCAGCTGGGTAATTACACCGATGCCCGTGAATATCTGAACAGGGGCCTTGAAATAGCTGAACAGTCAGAAGCATTGGATTTCATGATGCAGGGATGCCATTCTCTCAGCGAGCTTTACGAGAAGGAACAGGATTTCAAGAAATCACTTGAATATCACAGAAGGATGAGTGAACTGGAGAGAAAACTCTTCAATCTGGAGAAAAGCAAGGCCATTGCAGAGATAGATGTTAAATACCAGACGGAGAAAGCTGAACATGAAGCGGAAATTCACCGTCTTAAGAATACTGAACTAGTAGAAAAGAAACACCTCATAGAGATACAATCTGAATCGCTTAAGAAAGCCAATGTGGAGATAAGTGTCCACAAGGAAGAACTTCTTAAGAAAAACATGGAACTTGAGGAACTTCTTAAGGAAAAAAACGATTTCCTCAGCAGGATGGTGGAGCATATCTCTGACGGGGTAATGATTGATGATCAGAAGGGCAAAATTCTTTTCGCCAATGACCGTTTCCTGAAAATATTCGGTTACTCCCGGAATGATCTTCTGAATATGGATTCTTTCAGATGTGTTGCTCCGGAATGGAGAGAAAAGGTTCTGGATTACCACACACGGTACCTTTCCGGTGAGGACGTTCCCGACAGATTCGAGTTCGAAGGCCTTAAGAAAGGTGGGGGCAGAATCTGGCTTGAGGTTGGTGTTGCTGTCGTTGAGCGGGACGGTGTTTCACAGGGTATCCAGTCTCTGGTGCGGGATATTACCAACAGGAAGATACTTGAGGCTCAGCTTCTTCAGTCGCAGAAACTAGATGCTGTCGGAAGGCTTGCGGGAGGGATCGCACACGACTTCAACAACCTGCTTACGGTGATAAAGGGTCATACAGAATTCATTCTTTTAGATATTCCTGGAACCCATCCCATGCGACCGGATGCCGAGGGAATACGCAAAGCCGCCGATCGAGCCTCTCTACTCACCAAGCAGCTTCTTGCATTCAGCAGGCAGCAGATACTGCAGCCGAGGGTTCTGGACCTGGGCAGGATCGTATCAGGACTTCAGAGGATGCTGAGCAGGCTGCTGAGCGAGGATATTCAGCTTCTTACATCCTTTCCGCAGGACGCAGGATGTGTTTTCGCTGATGAAAGCCAGATCGAACAGGTAATCGTCAATCTGGTGATAAACGCAAGAGATGCCATGAGATCAGGGGGTAAACTCACTATCGAGATTGGCAACGTTGATATTGACGAACACTCACTGGTGACCAATCCCGATCTTCATCCAGGTCAGTACATGCAACTTTCTATCAGCGATACCGGATGCGGAATGGACGCAGATACACAGGCTCGTATCTTCGAACCTTTCTATTCCACCAAGCTTAGTGTAAAAGGCAGCGGCCTCGGCCTTGCCATGGTGTACGGTATAATTAAACAGAGCAACGGAGTTATTGAGGTAAGCAGTGAACCCGCTGTGGGTACAACCTTCATGGTATATCTGCCCAGGGTTGAGGGAGAACATATTCACCATGAGGAGCAGACCGAAAAAAACTCCGAATCCGGCAAAGGCGAGAACATCCTTCTGGTGGAGGATGATGAAGCCCTGAGAGGCATAGTTGAGCGATACCTTTCCCGAGAGGGCTACAAGGTGGTGTCTGCCGTATCGGCGGAAGAAGCATTGAAAATCTTTGAAGGCAACAGTGATGAATTCCAGTTCCTTCTTACCGATATTGTTTTGCCTGGCATCAGCGGCGTAATTCTTGCTTCTTTGCTGAAAGAGGATGGTTTCAACGGCGGTATCCTTTATATGACCGGCTATATGAAAAGCGAGATCATGCCTGATGACGTAAAAAAAGGCGACAAGGAGCTGTTGCAGAAACCCTTCAGTCTCACTGCTCTTCGCCAGAAGATAAGAGATATACTGGATACCAGGTAAGGCTTGTTCAACAGCCTGCACGGTGTACATATAAGGAATACTATGATTGAATTTAACGATATTCATCTATCTTTCAACGGCAAAACAGTAATCCAAAACCTTTCTTTTGAGATACATCAGGGAGATAAAGTTGTCATCCTTGGTAAATCAGGTTCAGGGAAAAGTTCTCTTTTCTCTCTTGCTTTAGGATTTATCAATCCCTGCGAAGGAGAAATTATCTTCAATGGAATGCGTGTTGATGAAAAGAACATATGGGATATTCGCAGATTAGTAGCCTATATTGATCAAGACGTAAGCATAGGCGCTGGAAACATTGTTGACTTGCTTGGTTTTGTTTCTAGACTAAAAACGAATACGCATCTGGATTTCAGTAAAGGCAAAGTTGATGATCTTACAAAATATTTTGAGCTTACCAGTGATTTCCTTAATAAGGATGTCGAGGATTTGTCCGGTGGCGAAAGGCAGCGTTTAGCTGTTGTAATTGCTGTTTTACTAGAAAGAAACATTTATTTTCTGGATGAGATCACTTCATCTCTTGATAAGCATCTCAAGAAAAAAGTAGCAGACTATTTCCTTGAAAGAAAAGACTGGACATCTTTGGTGATTTCCCATGATCCTGTATGGCTTGAGAACCCTTCTGTTAAGGTTTTTGCCCTGGAGGAGGGAAAATGGAAACTGTAGATATCACCATATTCTCATTAGGACTCGTATTCCTATTATTGACTTTGCCTGTAATAATTTGCGTATATTTTGGTCTACACTTAATTAAGCCCCTTTTATATTCTGTTACAAGAATGTCCATTCAACTAATTTTAATTGGAGTTTTTCTTAAATATCTGTTTCTATGGAATAGTTCATTTGTCAATATCCTGTGGTTAACAATCATGATTACAGTTGCTGTATATTCTGCTATAAAAGGTTCCACTATAAAAATCAGTAGGATTTTTGTAGCCACTTTTGTATCATTTTCCATTGCAACTTTTATCGTTGTTTTTTACTTGAACAGTTTTGTTATTCCCCTTACTAATGTTTTTGACGCAAGGTATCTGATAATTCTTGGAGGTATGCTTCTTGGTAATTCTCTCAGGGGCAACATTGTTGGCATTACCACTTTCTATAAAAACCTGAAGAAGGATACAAAAAACTATTCATATGTTTTGTCGCTTGGAGCTTCTCATTATGAGGCATTACTTCCGTATCTTCGTGATAGTGTTCAACTTGCGTTAAAGCCTACACTTGCTTCTATGGCAACAATGGGAATAGTCGCTTTTCCCGGTATGATGACAGGAGTTATTCTTGGAGGCGCAAGCCCTGAAGTAGCTATTAAATATCAAATTATGATCATGATTGCAATTGTGGTCAGTACAATAATAAGCGTAGTGCTTACTATTTTGATGACTATACGTGTATGTTTTAACAGGTGCGGCTCATTACGGCAAGATGTATTTATTGATACAAATACTTCTAAATACGCAACCGAATAAGGTGTCAGTTAATATTAATTGTAGAGTAACATTTTAAATTAAGTAATACGAGATGATTGTATGAAACCGAATGATCTTGCTGAAAAAGAATTCCTCAATGAACTTGAATCATTTCCTGACTTGAGAATGTCAACAATGAAGAAATCGCGTCATAAAGTATTCACAGAACAGCCGTTTGTTACAACTCTTGTACTTTTGGATGTGGTTATTCTCGCTCTAGTCCGAGAATTCCACCAGTATATTGATAAAGGAGTTCTTATGAAAAAAACACTCTGCTCATCACTGTTCAACTTCTCTATGCTGACAATGCTGCTGTTCTGTACATCACAATCCATTGCTGAAGTTCCCGGATTCTATCTGGAGGAATGGATAATTAATAATGGCGGTTCGGACGTGATAAACGTTCAGGATTTCCCCGCGGAATTCCTGCCTGAAGGACTGGATTATCTTGACCTTCTCGTTGTAGGTGAACCGGCGGATGGGCCTGAACTCGCACTCATCGGGTATGGGGAAGATACTCTGTATCTTGGTTCAACTTCCTTCGGAATGTTCATGAATCCGGTAAAGACATTCTCCTGGTTCGATGAGGAGGAAGATCTTGTAGTAGTAGCCTCGCAGTATCCTTTCAGCACGTCAACTAACACTATTTCTTATATCTGGGATGCGGAAACCCTGATCCTTGTTCCTGTTGGTACAACTGGTGAGGATTATTCAGATGATCAACTGTCGCTGGTGGATTCACTCCTCGAAACAGGTGAGATCGGACAGGCCGCTGAAACCCTGGATACTGTCATGTATCCCGCAAGGTACTACAACAATGAAGAGATGTCCTGCAAGTTTCTTATCGCGGCTCATACCGCCTCCATAGTCGCTTTTAAGGAAGGAAACATTCAGAGCGCGATGCAGTACTACGAAGAAGCCTGTTCAGCGTTCGAGCGGGTTTCCTGCAATATGAACTGGTGCTGTACTTTTGAATCCGTTGAACACTTTCAGGAAAGCCCTTTCTCCGAATTTATCAGCATGTATGAACTTTCATCCATACTCAGCGATTACGCTGTTATCTTCAAGAACGATGATCAAATAAGAGCCAGATCATTCGCATGGTGCGCAGCAGTCCTGGGGGAATATTAACCATATAGCTAAGATTGTGGAGAAATAACATGAGGAATCTGATAATCTACGCGACGAAGTATGGCAGTGTTGCGAACGCAGCAGAACTTCTTGCCGGAGAACTTCAGGATTCGACGGATCTTGTCAGACTTGGTCATGATGATCTGCCGGCTCTTGATGAATACGATTCTGTATTGGTTGGCGGTTCCATTTACGTAGGAAACATACAGAAAGAGGTTAAGGAATTCTGCCGGGATTTCGAAGCGGAGTTGCTTGAAAAGAAACTTGGTCTGTTCATCTGCGCGGCTGAAAAGAACGAAGAAAAGCAATTGAATATCATCAATAAGAATTTTTCGTCAGAGCTGATCGATCACTCAACCGCGGCCGGGTGGTTCGGACAGGAGGTTCATTTTGAGAAAGCTAGTTTCATGGATAGAATCGCCATACGGTTCATCATGGGCGCTAAGAAAAGCTTTTCTGATCTGAAGAAGGAGAACATCGCTGAGTTTGCCGCAAAGATTAACGCCTGATATATACTTATACCCCCACGCGAGCATGCAAACTTCATTGAGCTTTTGGAAAAATACTGCAGATGGAAGTGCATCCGGTTTCCTTACTGGTCAGGTAATCAGTGTTCATCTTGTTGTTATTGCAAGTGCTTTCTCTGGTGTATATCTGTGTCATCTTTTATCAGGCAATTACTCTGCTGTTTGTAAAATCATTCTTGTAGAATAAACAGAGGAATTCTCACTCAGGATTTTCTGTATTGGTGGTCGTCCAATCGGGATCCAATTGCTTATGTTATTGTTCAGTATAAACTCTCAATACCGGACGGAAATCTGAATGAGTAATTACCTGACGAATAGAATCCGAAGTCTTCTCGGTAGGAAAACGCCGGACGGTAAAAAGAAGAGTATCAGGCTGGGCCTTGCCCTGGGCGGCGGTGGAGCGAGAGGGCTTGCGCACATTCCAATTCTTGAGCTTCTTGATGAAATGAAAATCAAGCCATGCTGCATCGCGGGTACGAGCATAGGTGCTGTGATGGGGGCTCTGTATGCATCAGGTCTGAGCGGCTCGGAAATTCGCAGACTGGTACAGGATACAATCATCAGGAAGAACGATTCCCCGGTAGAAATACTCAAGGATATCAGGAGGCTTGTAAAACTCCTGGATATCGACTTCATAGGACCGGGGGTTTTCAAAGGCGATTCGATTATGAAATATCTTTACGATGCAATTAAGATAGACAATTTCGATAAACTTGAGATCCCGCTGAAGGTCGTGACCACAGATTTCTGGGCATCAAGCCAGGTGATCATCTCCTCCGGGGACCTTCTGCAGGGGGTCAAAGCAAGTATGGGACTACCAGGGCTTTTTACTCCTGTTAAATATGAAGATAAAATCTTAATTGACGGTGGAGGTGTGAATCCGGTTCCCTGGGATGTTCTGGATGAATGCGATTTAATTGTTGCTGTGGATGTTCTTGGATATGCAGAATCCGTATCTGACAGCCCGCCAAACGCAGTCAAGGCAATTCTGGACATGTTCGATATAATGCAGAAATCAATTGTAAAGGCCAGAATGAAATCAGGCGGGCCTGACGTTTACATAAAACCTGAACTCAAGAATATTGGGATTCTTGAGTTTAACAGAGCCGATGAAATATACGCATGCGCTGAAGCTTCCTGCAGTGAACTTGAAGAGAAGCTGATGAAATTCTATCCGGAAATACCGCCATCTTCATAACATCATTATACTCAGGACAGTCAATGGAATCGGGGGAAAATGATATCGTTCATTCTCAATGATAAAAATTACTCAACGAAGCTTCCTCCGGGGGCAGTTACACTTGATCTGATTCGCTCGGAAGCCGGATTAACTGGAACGAAAGAAGGCTGCAGGGAAGGTGACTGCGGCGCCTGTACCGTACTTCTGGGAATACCACTGCAGCAGGGGATCAAATATATGGCTGTGAATTCCTGCATTCTTCCTGTCGGGGAACTCCGGGGCAGACATCTTGTAACCATCGAAGGGGTTAATCCGAAGGATGGGCTTTCTTCCATTCAGAAGATTTTCGTAGAGGAAGGCGCCTCCCAGTGCGGTTTCTGCACACCCGGCATTATCATGTCCCTTACAGGTTACCTTCTGAACACAATAGATCCTTTCGATACGGGAGCAGCAGGTTCTTTAGGCGGAAACATCTGCAGGTGTACGGGATACGTATCTATAAGGAATGCCGCGAAAAATATATCCGGACTAATCGGACCTTCCCCAGCCGGAAGCTGCTACTCCCGCGAGCATCTTGAATGGCTTGTAGAAAAGAATATGCTTCCCCCCTATTTTCTCGGAATTAAAGAGAAGCTTCAAGTCCTCGATACCTGTGGATCCGAAAAACCCCACGAGGGCGTTTCAGAACACGAAATAGTAGTTGCAGGCGGAACGGATCTTTTCTCAGTAGAAGCTGAAAAGCTGAAGAATGCTGATCTGATGTTTTTATCAGAAAATAAAAAAATGAATGGAATATCCATAACTGATGACAGGATTAACATTGGAGCTGCCACAACCATTACTGACATCATCGATTCTCGAGTATTCTGTAGTACTGGCAATCTGCACAAAGCGTTAGAACTCGTATCCTCTGCTCAGGTCCGGAACAGGGCTACTGTGGGAGGAAACATCGTTAACGCATCCCCCATTGGCGATCTTACCATTGTTTTCCTTGCCCTTGACGCAAGGCTGATAATAACGGACGGTTCTAAACGGAGAAAAGTGATGTTGAAGGATTTCTTCAGAGGTTACAAGGTTCTGGATCTTTCTGCCGGAGAGTTGCTGGAAAGTTTTGAATTCAACGCGCCAGATTCATCAATGAGTTTCAATTTCGAAAAAGTCGCCATGAGAAAACATCTCGATATAGCTTCCATCAACACTGCCGCAGCGCTCAGGGTAAGCAACGGGATAATTGAGAAAGCTGACATCTCCGCGGGAGGCGTTGCTCCTGTTCCCCTCTATCTTGCCAGAACCTCAGCTGCCTTACAGGGAATGAATATTTCCACGGATACAGCCAGGATCGCAGTTCGTACTGCATGCGATGAAATCAGCCCCATAGATGATGTACGCGGTTCCGCTGTGTACAAGAAACTGCTTCTTGGAAAGCTCATCGCAGCCCACTTTGTTGAACTTTTCCCCGAATTTGTCGATGGGGAGAAATTATTATGAAACATCGGGACGCTTTTCTGCACGTAGGGGGCAGTTCCTTGTTCGTAGACGACTTCAAGCTTCCACGAGACATCCTTCATGCGGCAGTTCTGGTCTCCCCCGTTTCACATGGTGAGATAGAGATTCTGGAAACTGATGAAGCATTATCAATACCGGGGGTAGAGGCTGTTATCACAGCGAAAGACATTCCGGGTGAAAACCAGATAGGCAACATCATAATGGATGAACTTCTTCTTGCCGAGAAAGAAGTGCATTTCATCGGAGAGCCTATCGCAGTTGTTCTGGCGGATACACCGGAGAAGGCCAGGAAGGCGGTTAAGGCTATCAGGCTGGAAACGAGAAAGTTACCATCGGTTATCGATCCAAGGGAAGCCTTTGAGAAATGTATGCTGATAGCGCCCCCGAGGACTTTCTCCATGGGCAGCGTTTCAAAGGCATGGAAAGAGTGCGACTGCGTAGTTGAGGGACGTGCCGATTCGGGAGGACAGGAACATCTATATCTTGAAACACAGGGGTCCTTTGCCATTCCTACGGAAAATGGCTGCATAAGGATTACTTCCGGAACTCAGGGTCCTACATTCGTGCAAAAAATCGCTGCCAGAGTTCTGAACGTACCAATGAACAAGATAGAAGTTGACATCGGCAGGTTGGGGGGAGCGTTCGGAGGCAAGGAAGACCAGGCTACACCCTGGGCCGTTATGGCAGCCCTGGGTGTTCATTTAACCGGCAGGCCGGTAAAGCTGGTACTGAACCGGAATGAAGACATAACATGGACAGGAAAAAGGCATCCCTACAGTTCCGACTTCAAGCTGGGCCTTCAAAGCGACGGCACTATGATAGCATGGGAGGTTACATACTATCAGAACGGAGGAGCGGCATCAGACCTTTCAACAGCGATCCTTGAACGAACACTGTTTCATTCAACGAACGCCTATTTTATTCCCAATGTAAAGGCCACCGGTATCTGCTGCAAAACAAACCTTCCGCCCAATACAGCTTTCAGAGGTTTCGGGGCACCACAGGCCATGTTCGTTATTGAGTCGGCGATTTACAGTGCTTCGGAGAAAATAGGAATCAGCCCCCGGAAAATACAGGAAAAGAACCTGCTTGAAAAAGGTAACATATTCCCCTTCGGTATGGCATACGAGGGAAGTGAGATCAGACTATCATGGAAACAGGCTGATGGATTGTACCGTAAGGAAAACACAGGAAAAAGGGTAAAGAATTACAACAGCAGTAACGTGATGTTCAAGAAAGGTGTATCCTTCATGCCTGTCTGTTTCGGGATTTCTTTCACGAATATTTCTCTGAACCAGGCTAACGCCCTTGTACATGTATATACCGACGGAAGTGTGGGGATCAGCACCGGAGCTGTTGAAATGGGCCAGGGAGTCAATACGAAGATCGCCCAGGTAGCTGCAAGAACCTTTGGGATAGACCTTTCCAGAATCAAGCTTGAATCCACCAACACTACCAGGGCAGCCAACACCTCACCCACTGCGGCAAGCTCAGCGGCGGACATGAACGGCAATGCCACAAGAATAGCCTGCGATAATATTCTTGAGCGTCTTCTGGTTCATGCCGGAAAACATCTCGGCATACCTGATGACTGCAAAACAGAAATTGCGGATGAATCAGTACTTATTAACGGAAAAAAAACAAGCCTTAAGTGGGAACAGCTCGTGAACCTCGCATACCTTGCCAGGGTAAGCCTTTCATCGCAGGCCCATTACGCAACACCGGGATTGTACTTCGACAAATCCATCGAAAAGGGCCGTCCCTTCGCCTACCATGTGGCAGGGACAGCCATTACCGAAGTTACTATTGACAGGCTCAGGGGGACATTCTCAGTGGATTCAGTAAAGATCGTTCACGATGCGGGAGAAAGCATAAATCCCCTTGTTGATAAAGGACAGGTTGAAGGAGGACTTCTCCAGGGAATCGGCTGGGTCACAATGGAAGAACTGAAATATCATACTGAAACTGATGCTCTGCTGTCAGATTCCCTCGCAACCTACAAGATTCCTGATATCTACTTCACTCCGGATAAGGTGGATATTGAATTCCTGGAATGCCTTTCCCCAAACGCTGGAGTATACAATTCCAAGGCTGTGGGAGAACCTCCTTTCATGTATGGGATAGGTACATATTTCGCGATTCTCGAAGCAATCAAAGCATGTAACGGAGAAATCCCGCCGGTGTATTCAGCTCCACTGACTAACGAGAAGCTTCTGCTGCTTCTGAATAAAAAGCGTTAGAGAAGCGGATATTGAAACTCAGGTACGGCAGAACTGACATTCTAAAGGGACTTCTCATATACTCCACCGGGGATACTATCGCATCTATTCTTATGTCAGAATTCTCACTCGTAAGAATGCTGGGAATGATGATCATCGGCGGTACCGTTTACGCCTTTGAAATCCCTAATTACTTCAGATGGATAGATACGAAAACCGCAGGTATAAACGGTCTGCGGGGCTCACTGTCGAGAGCCGGCCTGGCCATTCTCTATTTCAATCCGATCTGGATAGCACGCCATCTTCTGTTCATTCAGATACTGCAGGGCAGCTGGAGCAGTATAAACTTGAGTCTTCTCAGCCTCGGGTTCTTTTCATTCGCTGCAAATGTACCTGTGGCATTCACAGCGAATTATGTGATACAAAATAATATACCTCTGAAGTGGAGGTTCTTTTCGAGTGCGGTGTTTTCTTCCCTCATGGCTATTTACTACGCCATGAGCCAGGTCATCTTTTAAATAGGGACGGAGGGAATTTATTTCAAAATAGCGAATATTATGACATAATACTATTTTTATATAGCATATTCAAATAAATTCCCTCCGTCCCTTATTATCCTATGCCGAAGAAATCCCTGATTCTACCAATCAGGTGCTCCTTTCTGTCAGGCTGTTCCACGCTCTTTTTCTTTCCCGTCTGTTTTGTTACTCTTCCTGAAAGGTCTTCCATTCTCTTCTCAAGCATGGCGGAAAGAGGTTCAAGAATCGAAGATTCCTGCTCCAGTAATTCAGCCATTCCACTCTTCTCAACGACTATCACTTCAGTTTCACAAATAGCGGTAACAGAAGCAGAACGCGGCTCACCTGTAAGAAGACTCATTTCACCAAAGTAGTCTCCCCTGTGAAGATCAACCAGATGGGTTCTTCTTCCAGTGCTGTCAGAAACGGATATCTCCACTTCACCGTCCGAAATAATGAAAAGGGAGTCACCGGAATCCCCCTGCTGAACCAGGAGTTCCCCTTTGGAGAACAGTAGTTTTGATGAATTTGCAGCAAGCTCATCTATCTGATCGTAAGACAGTGGTTTGAACAGTTCGATGTTCCTGAGTTCACGGATAACATCCTGTTTCATATTCTCGTTTACCCTGTCCTCCTGTTCGGCAGATACCTCCCTGATTGTCACATCTCTTATGGGGAACGGGATAGTCAGGCCGTTACGCTTTAAACCGTACCAGATTCGAGTTCTCACTGCGTTCTCTAACTCCGGCCTCCTGTGATATTCACTTATCCAGAACCTGACATCATAAATAATGGAGTAATCATCGAATTTACTGAGGAATACCCTTGGTGATGGAGCATCAAGAACTCCATCCATTTTTTTCAGAATCGAAATAATTATCCTTTTCATCTTTCCAGGTTGATCGGCATAAGCCATTCCAACCGATATCCGGCACATATGATTCCTGTCGGGACGGGAGTAATTCGTTACGATATCCTTGGATACCGTTGCGTTCGGAATTATTACATGGTCACCGGATCTTGTTCGAATGCTGAGTGTTCTCCAGTTCATCTGGACAACAACCCCCTCTTCATCACCAACATTTATCCATTCACCAAGTTTGTAGGGCCGTTCCATCTGAAGAGCCAGCCCGGCAAAGAGGTTGCCCAGAATATCCTGAAGAGAAAGACCGATTACTGCCGAAAGCACAGTGGATGTTACAAGGAACGCTGTAAGTTTAACTCCGAATATTCCGTTCAGAAGGGCAACAGCCACAATCGCAAGTACTATGAAATTGATGATATCTATTACAAGCCTTGGAATATGAACATCAACCTGTTTTTTTAAAAGATAGTCCCATAACAGCAGGTTCAGAATCTGCAGCATGATGTTCGAAGAAAGCATGATGGTGGCCGCAAGGGCCATCTTTGAGAATGTGGATTCCCCTGGAACACCGAACATTTTCATTACAAGATATGCTGCGCCAGCGATTCCAGCAAGAAGTACCCACAGTTTCAATTTGCTGCCGGGAGCATGCTTCCGGATAATCAGGAGAATGAGGCCAACAGATAAACCCAGAACAATTGCCTGAATACCATGTATTATCATCTGGGCGTTCAAAGATGTACCTCCTGCATTCTTGTTATGATGCCAATACAATAACCGATACTCGTTGGGAATGAAATAGTGAATGAAGCTGCCCTTCTCGGAAACTGTACAGGATCGGAACTACTGAGTATTTCAGATTCTATCCGAGAATTCTGTAGAACCGATTATTGAGGTATTAGCATTCAGTCCGGATCTTTTGAAGTTTTTACTTCAATAGTACATTTCACAGCAAGCGCTGCGATTGCAGCGACTGCGGCATAGGCCGGGATAAGCGCAACTCCGAGAATTCCCATTGTCAGGGGAATCTCTATCAGCGTTTTACCGGCTTCATTCTTAATGAGTATGTGCCTTACGTTTCCCTGGTGAACAAGTTCCTTCATTTTTTCAAGAAGATCGCTGCCGGAAACCTTGAATTCTTTTGATTCAGATGAATCAGTCATTTGTCAAACCTCCATATGATCGTATCCCGTTGAACTGATATTAGCTTTGTCTCCATCAAGAAATACGGACACTTCTCCCTTCCCGGATTCAGCCCGCCCAACTAAAAAACACCCTTTTGAAGAAAAATCAAGCCCGTCTGCTGCTCCAAACAATAAACTGAAATCTTCTCCAGCTGCAGACGCAGCCAGTGGTCTTTCCTTCACAGAATCGTAGAACATGGACTCACTTATATCAAGTATTGCATTAACTCCGCTTTCGCGAGAAAGGTGTTCTGCTTCAGAAATAAGCCCATCAGAAATGTCTATTGCGCACCTAACTCCCAATTGTCTTAGTTCAATTCCAAGTTCCAGCTCCGCTCTCGGCTGCAGAAAATCCCTGAGCTGAACCAGTTCTGCATCGGAGATGATTTTCCTTCGGGGGTTTAGATCATCACCTTCAAATCCACCAATTTCTTCCAGTAATAAGGGCGCATCAAGCGCACGGCCGATTAAGCCGCTTACCCATAGATTATCACCAGGAAGAAGGGAATATCTTCTAAGGAGAGTTTCTGGTTCTTCTCCCTCACCAATTATCGTGAGTGTAATTCCCATGCGCTCTCCCCTCACCGTCTCCCCACCCGCGATAATAATATCATCACGCTCGGTCAATCCTCTATAGAAATCCTCTATCCAATTTATTTTCATTCCCGGGTCAAGGGCCAAAGCGGCAAAGACCCACCTGGCTCTTGCCCCCATTGCCGCTATGTCTGACAATGCGGCTTCAAGCAACCGTCTTCCAAGTATACGTGGAGGGGCCCACCATCGATAAAAATGGGTACCTTCAAAAAAACTGTCAGTGGTAACAACAGGACAACGAATTTCTGACAACACAGCACTGTCATCTCCAATAAAGGAAAGCTGGGGAAATATTTTCCTGAGTCTCCTTATCAGCCCTCTTTCCCCTATCTCTGAAATAAGCTGTTTCATTGAATAAATTATCTTTCGAGAATAACCTTCAGATGCTCCTTCGCCAGGTAGCTTCGGTGTTCCGGAGCAGTCATGATTGCTTCCTTAATTGCGCTCTTTCCACCATAGCAGGAACAATCAGTCTTATTGATATCAATCGCCTGCAGAGCATTTTCAATCGTCTTCCTGGCACGGACAGTATTTACTCTGACATTTGCTATTACCGCTTCTACAGAAACGTCTTCTTCTGTTTCATGCCATACATCGTAATCCGTTACCATGCATATAGTTGCATAACATATACCTGCTTCTCTTGCAAGCTTTGCCTCTGGAATAGTCGTCATTCCAATAACCGCATGACCTTGCCTGCGGTATACTTCGCTCTCAGCCCTTGTTGAGAAAGCGGGACCTTCCATGCAAACCAGTGTACCACCATTATGAACTACAGCATCAGCGTCTTCGGCCGCTTTGAACAGTATATCTGAAAGGTCCCTGCAGAATGGTGAACCGAATCCAACGTGACCAGCCATTCCTCCACCGAAATAGGTGGATCTTCTTATACCCTTGGTACGATCGTAAATCTGATCGGGAATGACAAAATGTCTCGGGTGATACTCATTTTGAAGGCTGCCCACCGCAGAAATGGATATAAGCTGCCGGACTCCTACATGCTTCAGTGCGTATATGTTAGCTGCATATGGAACCTCGGAAGGCAAAAGGGTATGTCCCTCTCCATGACGTGGCAGAAACACCAACGGGATATCCTTATAATCAGCCAGAAGAAGCGGAGCGGAAGGTTTTCCAAAAGGAGTTTCAGTATTCAACTGCTGCTCTATTCTAACTCCCTCAAAAGAATAGACTCCCGATCCTCCGATAATACCAATACGATTTTCCATAATTATCCTCTCAATAATTCAAATGCAAATTCCATATGTTATATATATACTCTATCAACAATGGTCGAAGGGAAAGCCTGCACACTCATGAGCAACGATTCAAAAAAAGAACAGGTAACCGGTCTTATATATAATGATCTGAAAAAATGGGTAACAGTTAACCTGCGTATGAAACCGTACAGGGCGCAACAGCTCTTCTCCTGGATACACCTGAAAAGGATCAATTCATTTCATCAGATGACCGACATTTCTCTGGCTGCCAGAAACGAGCTTGACCGAACCGGTGAGATAACAGCCCTTGAGACCGTCAATACTATTACTGCAGATGATGGAACTGCAAAGCATTCCTTTCTCCTGAAAGACGGAGAGGTGATAGAATCAGTTCTTATCCCGGACCCGCCGAGATTGACAGCATGTATATCGACCCAGGCAGGCTGCAAATGCGGCTGTAAGTTCTGTCAAACGGGGAGAGGAGGATTCAGACGTAACCTTCGAACCGATGAAATAGTGGCTCAACTGTACGGTTTGCAGAACAGAACCCATTCGCGAATAAGCAACGTTGTTTTAATGGGAATGGGGGAACCTATGGACAATTTCCCGGCTGTCAGCGATGCTCTATCCATAATGACCGATGACAGGGGTATTTGTATCGGCGCCAGAAAAATAACCGTGTCAACAGTGGGAATACCCGGCGGTATCGCAAAACTGGCACAACTGGATGCCCAGTATGGGCTTGCGGTTTCTCTTCACAGTGCTGTGGAAAGTACCAGATTGAAGCTTGTACCTGTATCAAAAGCTCTACCGCTTTCAATGATTAAGCGAGATCTACTGGATTATTGCAATTTGAAAGGTCGAAGGATAACGCTGGAATATTGCCTTATTGCAGGCATTAACGATACAATCCCTGAGGCTGATGCCCTAGTAGAATTCGTCGCTGATATTGAATGCAAGATAAATCTACTCGTCTACAATCCGATTGAAGGTGTTCCATACAGGAGGCCCAATGATGAATCGGTGAACCGATTCATGCATTACCTTTACCCCAGATGCCAGGCGGTTACACTGAG
Source organism: Candidatus Aegiribacteria sp. (assembly GCA_021108005.1). Lineage (NCBI taxonomy): Bacteria > Pseudomonadati > Candidatus Aegiribacteria > Candidatus Aegiribacteria sp. Next base: position 28,561 of record JAIORS010000026.1, on the reverse strand, counting down.
GCGCTCAAGGGGAAGTGACATTGCCGCTGCCTGCGGCCAGCTTGGCCCGGAAGCGCATCGTACTTCTTGTTCCTGTTCTGATTCGTAATTGTACGTTCAGAACGATACAGATACGGTTACTTCAAGGCCGGAAAGGTCCTTACCTGTTTCTCCAGCCAGCGCGGAACCTGCCGGCACCCATTCCGGAGTCACGACAAGATCAATGGAAGTTGATTCTCCTACATGTACTCTTGCGCCAAGTTCAACTCCGATTATACCGGCTCCGGTACTCGTTTTATCGTTGCTGCCTTCAGGACTGTCCCATAAAAGCATTCCTCCGCCATATATACCAAGAAGTGGTTCAATTCCACGAGGACCTGCGTATCTTCTGAAGAAGGGATACATTCTGTACCCTACTGTAAGGGGGATACCGCTTACTCCGCTGTAGTTAGTGTTGTCAGAACCTGCGCTAAGGTATCCAGCTTCAATAATGAAGCAATTCCCCAATGATGGTGGGATCTGCAGTGAAGCAACTATTGCGAGTCCAGGAGTAAGGTTGGCATCTGAATCGAACAGAGATGGCATCCAGACACCACCACCGAAAGATACTTCAAGATCACTTCTTTCAGATGCGACAGCGAAGGTGGTAAACAAAGCCAGGATTATAACAGCAGTTTTCATTTCATTCTCCTTACTATGTTATATATCTAATAGTGTAATTAAATAGTATATAATGCATGGATGCAAGACCTGACCCTAGGATTCGATGCCTTTTCGGGCCAGCAGTTTCTCCGTTTTGTAGTAATGTTTTACTTCCCTCATTTCCGTTACCAGGTCAGCTGCTTCGACAAAACATTCCGGGGCGTAGCGTCCAGTCAGCACAAGTTCTACACCGTCCGGCCGCTGATCAATGAAATCCATCACATCATCCTTATCAAGAAGCCCCATATAAACAGTAACGTTCAGTTCATCCGCAATAACAATACTGTATTTACCGGATTTCATCGCTGATCTTATCTTATTGAGACCATCTGAGGCGGATCGTATATCATCCTCTGAAGGTTTCTCCCCCTTGCATATAAGCCTGGGAGTACCGAATTGTTCCATCGTGATAAGACCTGGAAAACGATCAGGCAGACAGAGTTCCGAGTAATCCCGGCCTTTCATGAACTGCCCGAAGTATACATTCAAATTCGCACATGCGGCTCTTACCGCAAGCCCAAGCGCTGCTGTGGTCTTACCCTTGCCGTTTCCGGTATAGAGCTGAAATCTCCCCTTCATTGTATTTCCTCCGGTTTGAAGATAACAGATTATTAACCGAGGAAAAGTGGCTACGTCTTCATGGAATGGGTAAGCATATCCAGTTCGGTGGACATCTCCATATAGCGCAGCTCAACTCCTTCCGGCAATTCGAGCGGTTCCAGATTGAAACTCAGCATAGCCCGGCATCCTGCCTTTGCAAGCCTGTTAACAACCTTCTGTCCTTCTCCCGTTGTAACCGCTATTACCGCGATAAAGTGCTCGTAACCTGATACCGTACTACGGATATCATCAATGGGTTTTATTATATGCCCCGCACATCGCGTACCAACCAGATCAGGATCTATGTCGAAAATAGCCGAGTAGGAGTATCCTCCCGTACACTCCAGGCCGGATTCAAGCAGTGCTCTGCCAATATTACCGGCACCGATGATTATTATTGAAGGCGAATCACAAGTTCCCAGGATTCTTTCAATCTGTGCCAGAAGATCATCCACATCGTAACCTGAGCCCTGCTTTCCGAATTCTCCGAAAACGGTTAAATCCTTTCTTACCGCTGCAGAAGAAATGCCGCATTGCCTGGATAAGTAACTGGATGTAACCGTGCTATCCCCCCTTGACCTGGCATCGCGCAGACAACGGGCATAATGGCTTAAACGCCTTATCGTTCTCTCGGACACTTTTCTGTCAGCCATATTATTTTCCTTCCATACCTTGTAACAACTGCAATATAATTTATTATTATTAGGCAGTTCCGCAATGGATGAATATTCCGGTTTCAATTAGAGCCGGCAGACCACATTTCCAGTATTCAAAATTGATATCTGGGTATTAACCGAGGAATTGCAAATTGAATCCATTCATTCCAGAAGATATAGCTCTGATAAAACATGGAAAGCATCTTTACAACGGTTCGCTGTTGCTTGCCGATATATCAGGTTTCACTGAACTGACTGAGGTACTGTCACTTCAAGGCAAGAAGGGCACTGAAAATCTTACGGAGATTCTTAACGGTTACTTCCGTGCGATGTATGAAATCGTAAGGAAACACGGGGGTATTGTCATCTCCTCCGCGGGAGATTCCATCCTTGTGCGTTTTCAACCCGGAGAAGATTCATCCATGTGCGCGAATTTAATGATGCGCGAAATGAAAAACTTCAGGAAGCTGAAGACCAGCTCCGGGATGTGCGGACTTAGTATTAAAATAGTTCTTGGGTACGGATCGTGGGCTGAATTTATCATAGGGAACCGCAAGAGCGCCCGCATTTTCCTTGCAGGTGATATTATTGAAAAGATAGCTGTAGCCGAGGATAACGCGGCAAAGGGAGAGACGGTTGTTGTTCGATCAGGGGCACATGTTTTACTCGATGATTTCATCTCTCCTGATTACCAGGACAGCTCGTTCTACTCACCTGACACCGGAAATCTTCAGGGTGAGCATCGATCAGTAACAGCTGTATTCGTCAACTTCTCAGGTTACGATAAGAAAGCACCTCCCCGCAGCCAGATCCAGAAACTCTACCTTGAAATCCTGAATATCGCACAAAAATACAGAGGTGTTGTTCAAATGGTAGACAACATCCTTGTTGGAGGAAGCAGGATATTCCTGCTTTTTGGAGCGCCTTGCTCCTACGGAAATGATCTGCTTCACGCAGTTCAGGCAAGCCTGGAGATAAACAGTCTTCTATCAAACCAGGGAAACTTTCAGATAAGAACCGGTATAGACGAAGGCTATGCTTTCGCGGGTGTAATAGGCAATTCGTGGTGCAGGCAATACACCGTTATTGGAGATGTTGTGAATACTGCAGCCCGTCTGGCAGATTCATCCGGGCCTGGAGATATAGCAGTTTCTGAAAGAGTATACAGGATGTCCAGTAATCACTTCGAATACGAATTTATGGACAGTATCATGCTTAAGGGCAAGGAAGGCTCAGTCAGGCGGTATTTTCCGGTTGCGCGGAGAACAGATTCCTGCGACAGATACCCCTTCGTCGGAAGAGAAAAAGAGCTTTCCAAAATCTCATCGACAATAATTAAAGGAAAATCTGTTATAGAAATCGAAGGCGATGCCGGCATAGGTAAGACGAGCCTCCTGAAAAAACTCTCGGAACGTATGAAAGAAAAGGATTATTGCGTACTTCATGGAACCTCCCATGAACATGGAGAAACAAACGACCTGTTTGCGTCACTAATTGGAAATCTTTCCGGAATGCTGGATAATGATTCACCTGAAATCAGAAGGAAAAAACTTCAGAACCTTGTCCATGAACTTGATGATTCAGGCGGCAGCCTTTCAAAACGGGAGGTTTTCCTGGGAAAGATGCTGTTTTCTCTAAGCTACCCGGATTCGGATTACGACACACTGCCTCCAAAACTGAGAAAGGAGAATCTGCTCGATGGAATCTGCGAGATGATTAAATCTCACCGCAAACCCGTATGCGTCATTCTCGAAGATACACACAATGCATCAGATGAAGACATTGAAGCGGTAGAATACATTATCAGACAACTGCTTGAATACACAGACGGTAATGTATCCTTCGTTCTTTCAAAAAGACCCGAAGAACGAGAACTGCTTGCAGAAGATGAATTCCCGGTTCACAGGATGCTCCTTAAAGGCCTGGGATACAATGCAACCAATAAGCTGATGATAGATATTCTTAATGGTATATCTCTTGAGCAGGAAATAGAAAACCTTATTCTGGAAAGAGCAAATGGAAACCCATTCTATCTCATGCAGTTCCTGCTCTACATTATTGAGGAAAAACTAATTCTGATGAAGGACAATACATGGGTAAGAACCAGTCTTTACAGTGACGATAAACTGCCGGGTAATATTTTCTCAATGGTGATGGCCAGGATAGACAGGCTGGAAATACAGGCGAAGGAATGCCTCAGAATTGGCAGTGTTGCGGGTTTCAGATTCGAAGAAGAAATCGTCAGAACGGTCTTGCGGCGGGATGTTCATGATAGCCTCATGGATTGCACCGGCGCAGGTCTTATGTATCAATCGGAGTTGAAAGAACTGGAGTTCGTTTTTTCGCATACACTGATAAAAGACGTCTCATACGATTCCATTCTGAGAAAACGGAGAAAGAAAATCCATGGTGCCATTGGTTTGATACTCGAGGAACTGCATCCAGACCAGCTTGAAGCGTTGTGTTCCATACTCGCCTATCACTTCCGCACTGCGGAAGAATGGGATAAAGCACTGAAATACAGCTTTATGGCAGGTGAAAGGGCCTGGTCGGAATACCGAAATCTGAACGCCATCAGGCACTTTCAGGATGCTGTTCACATTATTGAAAACCACCCGGATCACAAGCCGGATCAATTTGTGGAATGCTGTAGATATATCGGAAAGATCAATGACAGAATAGGAAAGTACGATAAGGCTCTCGAATATTACAGCCAGGCTATGGAGTCATCAGATGAAATAGGCATGAAAGTTGATATCTCAGTAGCGATTGCCGAGATACATTACACCCGCGGGGACGTTGACAGGTCTATGAAATTACTTGACAACTCTGAAGAAATGCTGCTGCAGAACCCGGGAAGGCACAACGTCCTTTTCACACGTATTGAATGCTTCCGGGCATGGGCCTACTGCGTATTGGGTAATAATGACCTGGCTATGAAGAAAGCCCTGAAGGCTGTCAACCTTGCCGAAAATATGCATGGCTACGGAGAAGCAGAACATGCCCATCAACGCGGTTTTTCCTACAATACTATCGCCACTGTCCACTGGGCGAATGGCGACTACACTGAAGCCAGAGAGTACTATCTCAAGGCTCTTGATATAGCTCTTGAACACAAAATGAAGAGAGAAATGGCTGTTACCTATGGCAATATCGGCCTGGTTTCAAACAAACTGGGTGAGTATGCCGAGGCAATTGACTCCTACAATAAACAACTGGTCATCTCAAATGAAATTGGTGATAAGCTGTTATGCATGAGTTCCAGCGGTAATATGTCCAATGTCTACAGTTCAACGGGATGGATTGAAAAAGCCCTTGAGTCCGCGGAGAGGTACAGACTCCAGGCTGAGGAACTCCCCGCCCTTCATGATATACTTCTCGCGCACTACCAGCTTGGTGTCCTCAATCTTGCAATGGGCAGATCGGAGAAAGCCAGAAAACTTGGAAATACAGCTCTTGAACGTTCAAGAAAGTCATCATTTGAACGTGAAGAGGCAAGTTCACTTATGCTTCTTGCCCTGGTTTCCATTGAGGAAGAGGATGAGGAAACCGCCAAAGGCACACTGAGAGAAGCGGAGGAGCTGGCAAGGAAGGTTAATGCGAAAAGCCTTCTGCTTGCTGTGCTTCTCATCCTTGCGGATATTCACCTGAAAAATGGTAATTCAGATGGAATCATGGAAATAATTGAAGAGACTGAATACCTTGTCGAAGAAATGGGGTTAACCGCAGGCAGGGCAATAATCCATCGGCTTTCTGGAATGCGCTTTTTCTCCCTTGAACAATTCAAAAAGGGGAGTATGGAATTCGGCAATGCAATAGAAATCTTTGAAAATTACGGTATGAAACCAGCTCTTGCGGATACATTAATGACATTTTACAGTATGTTTAATCTCAGAAAGAACATTTCACCCGAAGATGCTGAAAAACGGGACAACTGCAGGATGAAGGCAATGAATCTTGAAAAGGAAATGCGTATTTCTGTCGACAGGCGCAGCGCGCTTCTACAGATTATCTAGCAGGCTGAACTCATATATATAGTTATCTTCTTAAATTAAACTATACATAATGCCCGGATGCAAGACCTGACCCTGGACATTCGCTTGCAATCTCTTCGGAAATACCCTTGTTACCGTAGGCTTTTCCGAAATGCGCCCTGAATTCAGTTGCAAGCTTGTGGGCTCTGGCTCTGTAGGCTTCCTTGTTTTCCCAAGTATTCACAGGATCAAGTATTGAACAGTCAGGCAATCCCGGGCATGAATCCGGCACCATTACTCTGAAAACAGGGTCTTCATGGCAACTGATCTCTCTCAGTATTCCCGAAAGGGCGGCGTTTACCATTATTCTCGTGAGTGGCAGGTCTATCCTTGAACCCACTCCGTATGGCCCTCCGCTCCAGCCTGTATTAATGAGGTAGACTTCCGTACCGTACCGATCCATTCGCTCGCCAAGCATCGACGCGTAAACATCGGGATTTCTGGGCATGAAGGGTTCACCGAAGAACCTTGAGAAAGTACTTACGGGCTCGGTAATTCCCGTTTCAGTTCCGGCAAGCTTGCTGGTATAGCCCATCAGGAACCAGAACATAGCCTGATTCCGGCTCAGTTTCGATACGGGGGGTAATACACCATTGGCGTCCGCTGTAAGGAAAAGGATGGTTGATGGATGTCCCGCCACTGATGATTCTTTGATGTTGGAAAGGTAACGCAGCGGATACGAACCTCTGGAATTGGGTGTAAGCCTGTCGTCAAAAAGGTCAAAATGCCCGTCAGTGTACATCATCGTGTTCTCGATTATCGAGCCGTGCTCGAGCCAGTCACCTTCGTGAAAACAGGCATTGTATATCTCCGGTTCCTTCTTTGCGCTGAGATCTATGAGTTTCGCGTAGCACCCGTTCTCAAAATTGGCTATTCCGCTTTCTCCCCAGCCGTGTTCGTCATCTCCAAGAAGAGCTCTGGAAGGATCCGCCGAAAGCGTTGTCTTGCCCGTTCCGGAAAGTCCAAGAAGAAGGGCGCTTTTACCATCATCACCCTCGTTAGCGCTGCAATGCATCGGGAGGATATCCACCGTTGGAAGAAGGTAGTTCATAACGGTGAACATCAGCTTCTTTACGCTTCCTCCATAAGCTGAACCGTAGACGATCCCGATGCGGCGGTCCATATCCATTCCCACCATCATCGTTGATGTATGTCCTAGTCTTGGATCAATCCTCAGACGACCTTCGTACTTCAAAGGGTCAAGTTTGTGGTAAGGCAGAACTATCAGAGTAAAATGCTTATCCCGGAAGCATGTGCTCTCAGCGGCTTCATCTACCCATGGGCGGAACATATTATCGGTGAAAAGAGCAGGCAGAGCCCCGTCAGAAATGGTATGCACCGGCAGAGCGTAAGATGAATCAGCGCCTATGAGCCTGTCGGTGATAAAAAGCTCGGGTACTTCCGCGAGTTTTTCAAGAGCGTCTTCAAAGACCATATCGAATGTACCTTCGTCAACCGGAATATTGTTGGGGCTGGTCCAGTCGATACTGTCCTGGCTTGATTTCCGTTTTACTATCAGAGTGTCTTTCGGGCTCCTTCCCGTTGATTCGGGAGGAGTCCAGGTGGACAGCGCTCCGCAGGCACTGACAACAGCCTCACCCCTGTCCACTGCTTTCCGTATCATTTCAGTCCTGGGAATATTCCTGAATACATTGTCCCTTGAATTAACAGTTTCCGTAACCCTCTGCTGAAGTGTCATAGGATACCTTTCGTAAGCGTGATTCATTACCACAGTTTTATCAGGTTCAGTAAAATACTCCATGCTGAGCAAGGCAACCACCTGCAGTCAATCTCTTTCACTGAAAGATAAAACGGTTTATGTTCGTGCGGTGAAAGGGGAAATTCTGAAAAACTTTCTCAGGCTCTCTCGCGAGAATGCTTGGTGCCTCTACGACTGGGGCAATTCGGCTTTCGTTACAACCATTGTAGCGGCGGTACTGCCTGTTTATTTCGCAGAAACGGTCTGCGCTGGCAGTACTGTAAACTGGTCTCTTCTGGGAATGAGTATTTCAAGCAACGCCATGTCACTCTGGGGGTATGCCATGGCTGCCGCTGCATTCGTGGTTGCTCTGATGGGCCCTGTCCTTGGCGCAGCGGCGGACGCAGGTGGAAGAAGGAAGCAGTTCCTGGGGGTTATGACTGGAACAGGCGTGATTGCGGCTGCCCTTCTCTCATTTACCGGACCGGGAGATATCTGGCCGGTTCTCGGGCTTCTTGTTGTGGGACAGATCGGGTTCGCGGGAGCCAACGTGTTTTACAATTCACTTCTCGTTTCAGCAGTAGTACCCGGAAGAAGGGAGCTTATCTCATCCAGAGGTTACGCCTTCGGATACCTCGGTGGCGGAATTCTCCTTGCGGTAAACCTTCTGATGATACGAAAACCATCCCTTTTCGGATTTGCCGAAACTACAACTGCCCTGAAGTATGTATTCCTTTCTGTTGCCGTCTGGTGGAGCCTTTTCTCCATACCCCTCTTCATAAAAGTACCTGAGGGCATATCCGGCAGTGAAAGAACACTTGCAGGTTCCATTCACAGAGGATTCTCATCACTGGTTTCAACATTCCGCCACATCAGGACAAGAAAGAATATCTTAAGATTTCTCCTGGCATTCCTGCTGTATAACGATGGTGTTCAGACTGTCATTATGATGGCCACTGTTTATGGCAAAACCGAACTCGGACTTGATTCCGGCGATCTTATAGGCGCTCTGCTGCTCACCCAGGCAGTAGGAGTTCCCGGAAGCCTGCTATATGGCTGGCTGGCGAAAAGGTTCGGTTCAAAGAAGATGATCTATGCAGGTATCTCAGGTTACATTGTTATAATCTTCTATGCGTTCTGGATGAAGAAAGCCATCGATTTCTGGATACTTGCAGGTATGGTGGGTCTTTTTATGGGCGGGCTTCAGGCTGTCAGCCGTGGATTCTATTCAAGGATGATACCTGCCGGAATGAATGCCGAGTATTTCGGTTTCTTTTCCATTTCTCAGAGGTTCGCAAGTATATTAGGACCATTGATGTTTGCTTTGATAAACGATATTACGGGAAGTTCAAGGTTGTCCATACTGTCGCTGCTGGTACTTTTCGTATCGGGAGGCCTGGTTCTCAAGACAGTTCGTAGCCCGGAGGGAACTGAATGACAGTATTAATTATCCTTTTCGCACTGTTTGTTCTGGAGGAGATCTTTCACCGGCTGAACAGAGGGTCATCGTTCATGGATGTTGACCTTGCATGCGAATCAGTCGAACAGGTTGAAAAAAAAGGAATTGGCAGATTCACCAGGCTCCTTTCCTGGATCAGAACGGTACAGCTTCTTGTATTCTGCCTTCTTTTCGCAGTTATCGCTGCCCTTTCAGGAATCAGGGTTTTATACACAGCAGCCGGCCAGCTGGCAGGACTGCTTCTACTTATCCAGGTAGTACGGATACTGAACCGGAAGGTAATAAATCAGTGGGCAGTTCTGGGTTTTACAGTAACACTTCAGGTTTTTCTTCTGATTCTCCTTATCTTCACAGGGATAACTCCGGCGCCTGACCTGCAGTACGCAGCTCATGACACTGACTGGGTTGTTTCACTTGTATCATTTGTCCTGCTTTTTCTACTTTCAATTACAATCCCCTTTACAGCAACCTATTACCTGCGTCTTTTCGCCAGGGAAGGAAGCGGATTCTACTATTTCCTGCCCTCGCTGGCCTATTCGGAATACTGGATAAGAAGGCTGACCAGAATAGCCGCCAATACTGCCCTTGTTTCCCTGCTTATACTGGCATTTCTTATCGTCAAATGCGAATATCCAGCGGGAGCCGCGATACTGCATATCACACTTGTGTTTCTTCTGTTCACCACAACATCTCTCTTCAGAAATAGACTAAGACTCCATCATCCAGCAGCGGTGTCTCTGGTGCTTGCAGCATGGATTTTGAACATCGTGTGGGTTCTGGCGAATCTTACATCGGTGAGCAGCAACTGGATTGCATGACCTGAACGACCCCCTGATGGTCCAGCTTCCCCTGAATCCCTCAGCACCGCTTGAGGCAACCGGAAACGTACCCATGGCCGGAGCTTCCCTTGCTGCCGCGGCATGCCTCCCTTCAGAAATTGTAATTGATCAGAACACGATTGACATGGCAGGAGACCGTTCTCTTGCCGATTTGATAGTGGATAGATCACCGGAACTTGTAGCATTCACCTTATATATGTGGAACGCTGAGAGAAGCTTCTGGCTCGCGAAAATCCTGAAAAACAGACTGCCCGGGATAATCACTGTCGCAGGGGGTCCGGAAGTAACAATTGATAACGAATGGCTTGTTTCCTCTGATGCTTTCGACCTCATGGTTTCGGGCGAGGGCGAGCCATTCGCGACTGAAATCCTGAACGCGGACTCCACAAGAAAAATCATCCGGAAAAATGGGAGATTCCTGGAAGCCGGCAGAATGAGTTTTCTTCCCGGAACTTATCCGAACCCCTGGCTCACAGGTTACCTGGACCCCGCAGGAGGAGCTTCGGTATACGTTGAAACTATCAGGGGGTGCGCTGGAGGGTGCAAATACTGTTCGTACAGAAGGAATCACCCGTCGCCCAGGATTCTTGACGCGGAGAGCACTTCGGAACTGCTCGGAAGCCTTATAAAGGCCGGAGCGGGGGAAATAGTTTTCCTTGATCCTACATTCAACAGCCGCGGTGATCTTGTTGAACTCCTGAAAAGCATGAACAAACTTGATTCGAACTTTTTTGGCGAAATGCGGGGCGACCTCATTTCAACATCGACAGCATCTCTTATTGCGGATGCCGGCTTCAGAAACGTTGAGATCGGACTTCAATCGGTTAACAGAGACACTCTTATCCGATCAGGGCGGCCGGGAAATCCCCTCAAGGTACTTGATGGAGCCCTCAACCTGAAAAATGCGGGGGTAACTCCGGTTATTGACATTATTCTTGGGCTTCCGGGAGACAGCCCTTCAGACGCAATAAGAACTGCGCTCATGATAAAGGATCGGGATCTGCATCAGCACGTACAGGTGTTTTACCTCTCCATGCTGCCGGGAACTTCGATGAGGCAGGAATTCATGAATCAATACATGTCCAGACCGCCTTATTACAGGTTCAGCGATGAAAGTATGGAGGGGTTCGCTGAAGCAAGAGAGGAAATTGCGGATATAGTCGGTTACGACCTGGACCTTGCCGCAAGACCCCTTCTGTTCGAAGGCTGGCCTGGAACGGAGCTGATAGATCTTGACATGAATCCCGACCTTCGGAGACGTATGCCCTCCTTCAGGCATGGAACCATCAGGATAGCATCGCAAGACCTCTGGGCGGAAAGGAACCTTCTGTTAAAATTCGTTCGAACAAGGCTGAAGGCAGATCCTTTCTGCGTTCTCGACGTTGTTCTAAGCCCGAAAAAGGAATTCCCCCTGAATCTGGTTGATAGGGTTAGAAATCTGGATAACCCTGTGGACTACTCGGGCAGAACCGGCAGAATCCTTGGGCGACAGGGAAATTTGAGGGTTTCTATTCTGATCGATGAAGCCGATGGCTTCTCTGCCGACTGGATAACAGCGGCTGCTGCCACCTGCACGGTGGTGCTTGATGTAAATTCTCCCGATGAATTGAACAGAGAATTATGGAACGCTGGTGTTTGCGTAAGGTTACCGGGCAGTAACTGGGACATGGGTAAGCTCTTATTGGAAGTACCGTCAATACATCAGGTTCTTTTTATGGACAGACAGATGGAAGCCAGCTGGAGCAAAGCCCTGGATATCTGAACGGATTGTTACTCATTGACAGGTACGGTCTGACTGTTTATTTGTTAGTGGAACCGGTTACTCTATAATGATTAAGGAGTATCAGATGAACAGGATTGTTGCTCATTACGCTGACGGAAAAATTCTTAAGGGTTTTACCAGTGACTTCACTCCTAACAGGGCAATGTTCCACCTGACCGCCAGAAGCGAAAAGCAAACAGAGGTTATTAATGTCAATAAACTTAAGGCGGTTTTTTTCGTAAAGGAGTTCGACGGGGACCCAGATTACCGTGAAGTCTCCGATTTTGATGAATCCCAGAGGGTTTTCGGCGCCAAGCTTCGAATTCATTTTGTAGATGGCGAAAGATTCGTAGGTGTTGGAATGGGCTACAATCCCGACAAGATGGGATTCTTCATGACACCCTGCGATCCGGACAGTAACACTATCAGAGCCTTCGTCGTAAATGAATTTATCGATCACGTAGAGAAGTTATGAATCACTGAACCTGTGGCATTCGAATGAATGCCACAGGTTTTCATTTCAGCTAAGATATCAGGAGTCGTTCTTCAGACAATCAGGTACCGGCTGCTTCCTGTCGAAGGCAACAGGAACCCTTCCTTCCTTCACATGAAGAACTTCACGGCCTTCCTTATGTCCCAGTTCGAAAGCTTTCAGGTTCATTTTGATGAACCTTGCCGGAACCCTTTCCTTTAACGCTTCAACCCAGATTTCAAGGCTGAAAAGCCTTGCCAGCGAAGCCAGCATACCAACGGCAATTATATTCGCCGCCATGGGAGTTTTGAACTCCTCTATACTTTTTCTGGTCAGGCAATATTCATAAACATTGCCCTCTGGTATCTGGTTAACATAAGTTGTATCAACCAGAATTATACCTTCATCAACAACATCTCGGGAGAATTTATCAGCGCTTTCCTGGTTCATTGCCAGAAGAATATCAAGATTCCTGCAGTTCGGATATAGAATTTCCTTTTTCGAAATAATGATATCCGTTCTGCTCGCTCCACCCCTGGCTTCCGGTCCGTAGCTCTGAGTCTGGCATACATCGTAATCCGATCGTATGGCAGCCTCAGAAAATACTCTTCCGGCAAGACCAAGACCCTGCCCTCCTGCTCCGGACAGTCTTATCTCGTAATACTTCTTCATTTTCCAGCCTCCGCTACCCTCTTAGCCTTTTCGCAGAGTGCTTTATACCGGTCACCGTATGAGATACAATCCCTGTCAACAAAGATGCCCCGAACAACTTTGTCCTTTGACTGCCCCGGTTTCATGGCTTTCAACTGGCTTCTGTTAATAGTGTTGTCCCTTAGAAGCTTCATCATCTCAACAGGGCCTCCCTGGCGGTTCGCTCTGCCATAATTAGTAGGGCACGGAGCAAGAACTTCAACAACACTGAACCCTCTCTTCCTGAAAGCCTTCTGTATCATGTTATCAAGCTCGGTAACGTGGTAGACGGTACCCCGAGCGACAAACGATGCTCCCGCTCCATCCATGAGTCTGCATACATCAAAACCGGGCTCGATCATCCCGTAAGGAGTAGTTGATGTTTTTGCTCCGGGGGGAGTTGTCGGAGAGAATTGACCGCCGGTCATACCGTAATTGTTATTGTTAACAATAATAGCGGTTATATCAATATTACGCCTCGCGGCATGAATGATGTGATTTCCACCAATCGCTAAAGAATCGCCGTCTCCCATAACCGCCATGACGTTCAGATCCGGGTTGGCCATCTTCACGCCTGTTCCGAATACAAGACCTCGACCGTGGGTAGCATGAAGTGTATTGAAATCAACATATACAGGCATTCTGGATGTACACCCGATACCGGAAACCATTACAATGTCATCCTTTTCCCAGCCCATGGCATCAACTGCCCTCACTATGGAACCCATAACTATGCCTATCCCGCAGCCGGGACACCATACATGAGGAAACCGTTTCTTAGCCCTGAGATACTTGTATTCGTAGGGAATTATAGCAGCCATCAGATCACCTCCATAACGGCATCGACGATTTCTTCAGGTGTTATCTCATATCCGTCGATCCGCTGAAGTGGAACCACTCTGACAGAATCGCTGGTCATTCTTTCAACTTCGTGTATCATCTGGCCCTGATTCAGTTCGGGTACAAGGATAACGTCTTTGGAATCCAGGTTTTCCTTTACTGTTCTATCTGGAAATGGCCAGAGTGTCACGGGACGGAAGATACCGACCTTCTTCCTTTTTTTCTTCAGAATTGCCTGTGCCGCGAGTGCGGACCTGTAAACGGAACCGTAGGCGAATATTACTACCGAACTGTCCTCTACATCGTGCATCTGAACATCTTCAAGTTCATCAAGTCTTCTTGTTATCTTGTGCTTGAGCCTGTTCATTTTCGCGATTACTTCGTTCTCTTTTCGTGTGGGGAAACCATGTACATCATGTGTCAAACCCGTTACATGATATCTGTAGCCACTTCCGAAACTGGCCATTGGGGACACGTTCGATGCCGATTCATGGTAGTGCTCGTACCATTCAACGGGAACGTCGGGAGCAGCTATCGGAACAACATGGACATCTTCCTCATTAGGAAATACGATCCTTTCCCTCATATGGCCGATGACCTCATCGGGAAGGAGAATAACGGGAGTTCTGAATATCTCCGACAGATTGAAAGCTCTTACTGTCAACTCGAAACATTCCCTGACATTGCAAGGCGCAAGTGCTATCACGGGATGATCACCGTGGGTACCCCACCTTGCCTGCATCACATCTCCCTGAGCAACCTGCGTGGGTAATCCGGTGGAAGGTCCTCCCCGCATGACGTTAACAAGTACAAGTGGAACTTCAGTCATGCATGCGTATCCAAGCCCTTCCTGCATAAGGCTGAAGCCGGGGCCGCTGGTTGCCGTCATTGATTTCGAACCTGCAAGCCTCGCTCCTATCAGAGCGCTGATGCTGGCTATTTCATCCTCCATCTGAATCCACTTCTTATCAAGCAGAGGCAAATACTCCGCAAGCAGCTCCGCAACTTCTGTGGATGGAGTTATGGGGTATCCGGCAAATAAGTCGATACCCGCTGCAACTGCCCCCAGAGCAATAGCTTCATTTCCCTGAACAAGTCTTGTTTCACCCCAAGGCACAATCACCTGGAATCACCTTCTCCCTTTGCTTCCGGTAAACGCTGCAGTTTATCCTGCGAGCCGTTTACGCGTCCTCTTTTGTCCTCGATTCCTATGGCGAAATCAGGACATCTTCTCGCGCAGAGATAGCATCTGACGCATTTCTCCGGATGAGCGACAACAGCTTTCTGGTTCTTCATCTCCAGAACACCGGTGGGGCAGAACTCAACGCATATCGCGCAACCTTTGCACCATTCCGGGAAAACATGCACGAAAGAATCGGGTTCTGTTCGAGGTTTTGCTTTCGATGCTTTCTTCTTCTCCTCTACCTTACCGCCGTTCTTCTTCCCGGCGGAGGTTTTCTCGGCAGGTGAGAATTTTTTTGTCATTGAACCTGTACCTCCCTTATTTATCGCACAGGTAAGCATTTGATTGCGCAGAAAGGCAGGATTTTGATCCTGCCTTCTGCATGATGAAACATTTTTCCGTTCCAGCTATTCTATAAATGAACTCAGAACCTCAGGAAGATCAGGTTTACCGATCTCCTGGAGGTCGTATCCAACTTTTACTACTGGTTTGTTGATCTTGATTATCCGCGAAAGATCAATCGGGGTTGCGATTACTACAACATCGCAATCCGCAGCGTTTATAGTCTGCTGAAGATCCTTCATCTGATCCTCTCCGTAACCCATGGCAGGAAGAATGTAAGCTTCCTCTCTGTCAGCGTAGTACTTCTCATATGTATCGATGATTGTACCAACCGCGAAGGGTCTTGGATCAACGTAGTCGGCTGCGCCGAATTTTTCAGCTGCGACGAATCCCGCGCCGTATTCCATGTCACCGTGGGTAAGTGTCGGGCCGTCTTCCACCACAAGAACGTTGGCTCCGGTAATAATGGATGGGTTGTCCACGGTTACAGGACTTGCCGCGTCGATGATCAACGCGCCAGGGTTCACCGACCTGATGTTCTCCCGAACCTCGTCGACATCTTCCGGATAAGCACTGTCTATCTTGTTGATGACAACAGCATCAGCAAGCCTGAGATTGGTCTGTCCGGGATAGTAGGATAGTTCGTGTCCGGGCCTGTGTGGGTCTACAACAGTAATTGTGAGATCCGGTTTGTAGAAAGATGTATCGTTGTTACCTCCATCCCAGAGTATTATGTCAGCTTCTTTTTCCGCCTCGCGGAGTATAGCTTCATAATCGACCCCGGCATAGATTACATTACCCATCTTAATGTGAGGTTCGTATTCTTCCATCTCTTCAATTGTACAGTTATGCTTTTTGAGATCCTCTATATCAGCAAATCTCTGAACTTTCTGTGCGACAAGATCACCGTATGGCATCGGATGTCTTATTGCGACAACCTTTTTACCGGCTGCCTGAAGGATTTCAACCACACGTCTGGTTGTCTGGCTTTTTCCGCATCCTGTACGGACTGCGCAAACTGCAATAACAGGCTTCGAACTTTTAATCATGGTTCTTTCTGCCCCAAGCATGACAAAATCAGCACCTGCTGTATTTACCCTTGAGCAAAGTTCCATGACAGTATTGTCCGACAGGTCACTGTAAGACATAACGCAAAGTTCAATATCCTTCTCGTTTATAATACCTTCAAGCTTATCTTCTGCAAGTATAGGTATACCATCGGGGTAGAGCTCGCCTGCAAGTTCGGAAGGATATTTTCTATCATCAATATCCGGTATCTGAGTCGCGGTAAACGCTACTACTTCGTAGTCCGAATTGTCTTTGTAAACAACATTGAAATTGTGAAAGTCGCGCCCTGCGGCGCCAAGTATCAAGGTTCTGATCTTTTTCATCTGTCGTCCTTTCCGCAAGAGGATGAGTGCTTGCGGGAAAGCAACAGCGAACCGCAAAGCGGTTCGGCCTCTCCCATCTGCAAAAATTTCCGGTCAACCTTTGACCGGATACAACTTGATAAATCTCTCAACGCTTAAAGCAATTGTCAACTCACAGATACTGCACTATTGTCAATACATATCATCGGTTCCGTGCCAGACGCCACCGCCAACAAGGGATTGGGCTATGTTTGTTAGGTGATCGCCGATACGTTCACAGTAATCTGTAAAATCAAGTAACGCGAGCTTCTTCAATCCGTCCTGGCCGCTGCTTGTAAGGTAGTCAGTGTAATATCTTCGCGATTCGTCCTCGAGCATGTTGAGTTTTGACTCAAGAGCAAGAACCGTCAGAGAGGCTTCTCTGTCGTGAGATTCGAGGGACAGTCTTGTAGACTCCAGCATCTTACTGACTATTGAGCATGCCTCGACAGAAACCCTAGCCAATTCCCCCGAATCAAGATTAAGGTTTCCTGATATCCTGTTTCTGGTCTCAACGATATTGACAGCATGATCGGAAACTCTTTCGAGGTCATTAATCGTATGGATTATGACTGGCAGTTTCAGGGATTGGTCCTGATCAAGAGTCCGCTGAAAGAGTTTTGAGGCATATATGGTAAGATCCCGCTGCATTTCATCAACTCTGTCTTCCATGGACATTATCCTGCCCGGTTTTGGATAACCCTTGAAAAAGCAGGATATAGCACCCTTTACAGTGGCTTCCGAGTAGGTGGCCATTTTAACCATTTCACGTTCGAGGTTATCAATTGCAAGGGCAGGAGAATCCAGAAGATTGTCATCAAGTATCAGTTCAACCTCATTTCCATTATCCTCTTCTCTCTCCGGAATAATGAAACGACACAGTTTTGCAAGAAGCGGAACGAAGGGAAGAAAGAGAAAAGCGTTGAAGAGATTGAACATACTATGAGCATTGGCTACCTGCCTGAGGGTATTACCAGATGTTGATCTTACGAAGTTGAGCACAAACCCGTTGTTGTTGGATATGAGCAACCCCATATATATGGTGCCTATAACATTAAAAAGAGTATGTGCCATCGCTGTCTGTTTTGCCGCTCTGCTGCCGCCTATTGCCGAAAGCTGGGCGGTTATTGTAGTACCGATGTTATCTCCCAGCACAAGGTAGAAAGCTCCCTGCAGGCTTATCAGCCCTGTCCCGGCAAGCGTCATGGTTAATCCTACGGTGGCGCTTGAACTCTGTATAATTGATGTGACAAGTGTTCCGGCAAAAACCGCGAGCAGCGGATTCGTGCTGAAATTCATGAAGAAGTTCTTTACTGCCATACTGGTCTTAAGGGGGCCAAGAACATCCTTCATGAGTGTCATACCAAGAAAGATAAGACCCAGGCCTACTATAGCTTTGCCCCAGAACTGAACGCGGCGTGTTTTAGCAAAGGCAAACATGGAGAAACCGACTGCGACAATTGGAAGAGCGTAATGCGTTAGTTTGAACGCTATCAGCTGTCCGGTGATTGTAGTACCTATATTGGCGCCGATTATTACACCGACAGCTTGCCTTAGAACCATCAGGCCGGAATTGACGAAACTCACCGCTATCACTGAAGTAGCACTGGAACTTTGTATAACTGCGGTCATGAGAGCACCGGCCATCAGTCCCAGTACCCTGTTGCTGGTTACCTTTTTCAGTACACTCCGCATTTTGTTGCCGGCAACGGTCTGAAGTGATTCGGACATCATCTTCATACCAAGCAGGAAGATAGCCAGACCACCAAGAATCTGGAAGATAATACTCTTTAGATCTACTGCCAGCGCTGAGAAATGAATTCTCTCCTCTGACCCGTCGGGAAGTAACACACGAGCCTTAACCTTGTTATTGCAGGTTTTATCGCCCAGCCTGAGCGAAATAGCAGCGTATCCATCGGAGTCCGTCAGAATCAATACGGTCGAAAAGGCTCCCGATACCGTATCGCCTTCCAGTATCAGAGGATCTTCGCCTTCAAAGGGATAAGCAAGAGTACCGCCATCGGAATTCGTTTCAAACTCAACGCGGATTCCGCTGACCGGGTTGCTCCGGGAGTCAAGCACTCTTATCTTGAGAGGCTGTTCCAGCAGGGTCTCTATTCTGCCGTGCTGGGAATTACCGAATTCCAGGACGGTGAAATCCTGTGCTGCAAGTATAGACAGTAATGAAATCAGGAGAATCAGAACCGTTCGCATAACAGCCTTTCAACTCCGGATGAGCCGGTTACTGAGAATTCATGTATCTGGCATGGGCCGGAATGTACAGCAATCCAATACAAAACAGCAACGATAAGATTATACCTCAATGACAGGTGGAATATACAGAATTTGCGGTTGAAGGGAAGAAGTAATTTCCCGAAAAGCACCGCAGTGATCAGCTGTCAGACTATATGTATAACTGTTTCATAGCCATCCCATGGATTATTATACCGGTTATGAATAAGTTTATGGCTATTCTGATCAGTCTTAGAATAAGATCCTGGACAAAAAACCTCTTCGTCTTTGCCGGGATACTATTCGCGAATCACTGGAACAGTCCGGAAGCTGTTGGTATAACCGCTCTGGGGGCTCTTGGATTCTGTCTGCTGTCAAGCTCAGTATATCTGACGAACGATATAGCCGACCGAAAACGTGACAGGCATCATCCGGAAAAGAAGAATCGCCCGATTGCCTCAGGGGCACTTCCCGTGCCAACAGCAGCGTTTACTGCTTTTTTTCTGGCCACAGGTGTACTTGTAGTCTCCTGGCTGCTTGCACCGACTTACGCTCTGGTTCTCAGCGTATATTTTGTTATGCAAATGTGCTACTCCTTCAGACTTAAGCATGTTGTTATCCTCGATGTTCTTATCATAGCCACCGGATTTGTCCTCAGGGCTATAGCAGGGGTAACACTGGCCATGGATGCCGGATACACTGATGTATCCATATCTCACTGGCTTATCGTATGCACATTTTTTCTTGCCATATTCCTCGCCTTCGCCAAACGACGCTCCGAGGTCATTTCTCTCGGCAGTAACGCTGCCGGTCACAGGGAAATCCTTGAAGAATACAGCATTCCACTGCTCGATGAAATGATGGGTATAGCTACGGCAGCGAGTATTATCGGTTACTCGATATACACAGTAAGTGATAGAACGATGGAACTGGTTTCCACCAAACTCTGGCTTACCATACCTTTTGTTACCTACGGAATATTCAGGTATCTTTATCTTATTCATATTAAAGGCCATGGCGGCAGTCCTGACAAACTTCTTCTTTCTGACAAACCATTGCTGTTGAATATCCTTCTCTGGGTTGTCGCTGTTGCATTATCTTTAACTATGTACCCCGGCACGGAATCACTCCCGGTGTGAATGTCACCCTTGAGGCCAGAGCGAAGATCAACCTCGGGTTGGAAATCCTCGGAAAAAGATCTGACGGCTTCCACGATATAAGGAGTATTTTCCAGGAGATTACCCTCAGTGATACCATCCGTATATCAATAGAACCTGGAAGCGGCGAACTATCGTTATCATGTTCAACCGATGACATTCCATCGGATTCTTCAAACCTTGCATGGAAGGCAGCTGAAGCGTTCCTGAGCCACTCTCAGGAATCGCTTGATATCGAAATCAACCTGGAGAAGAATATCCCTTCGTGCGCTGGTCTTGGTGGCGGAAGCAGCGATGCCGCAACTGTCCTTAAGGAACTCCGCCAGTTTACCGGAAGGAAAGATATTAATTTGCTTAAGATCGCCTCCAGGCTGGGAAGTGACGTGCCTTTCTTCATACGGGGCGGGGCGGCTTCAGTTGAGGGCCGCGGCGAAATCGTTTCAAGTATTCCTGTTATTCCCTTCTACGCAGTTCTCATTCACCCGGATGTAAGGATATCCACTCCATGGGCATACAGAGCCTGGGATGAAAGTATGATCACATCCTTGACAAACAGCACTATGATTAGGCATTATTCAGCCTCGTCAGCAGTATGGCATGAGGGTAAGCCTTTTCCGCACGATTTGCGGAATGACTTCCTTCCACTGCTTGAGAAACACTTCCCTGAAATAGCGGAACTGGCGCAATTTATGACAGACAGCCAGTGCAGTAACTGGGGTTTGTCAGGCTCAGGGCCAACTTTTTACGCTCTTTTCAGAACGAAGAGCGGGGCAAGTTGTTTCTCGGAAACACTGCAGGGGGATTTTACCCTGTGCAGGTCAGCAGAAACTGCTGGGGCGTCGTCAAATGGTTAAGACGCAGGGTTTTGGTCCCTGTATTGGGGGTTCGAATCCTCCCGCCCCAGCCATAATCCCGGTGTAACCGGGAGGAAGAAAGGATATAGTAATGCCTGAGAAAAAGTCATTGAAAATCGCCGAACGTACTGAGTTCGGTTCAAGAGTGGCAAGGAGATTGCGCCATTCCGGTTCAGTTCCCGCCGTGGTTTACGGAAGAGGCGGGGGTGAGCTTAACGTCACCATTAACGAAAAAGAATTCATGGACGAAATAGGCTACTCCAGCTCAACCGGGATTGTCAATCTGAAAATGGGGAGGAAGTCTCCGCTTACGGCTATCGTAAAGGATGTCCAGTGGGACATAATTTCCGATAAACCTGTCCATATCGATTTTCTGAGGGTGTCCGCGGATCAGATAGTCTCAATCCCGGTACATTTACACCTTGAAAACATCCCCGTCGGCGTTAAAATGGGTGGAGTCCTCGAACATGCTCTTCATGAGATCATTATAAAGGTAAGAGCAAAGGATATCCCGTCAGCCATTAACGTTAACGTTGAAGACATGGATATTGGTGATACAATACACCTTTCGGAGATCGAATTACCTGAGGATATGATTCTCGATATGGATAGCAGCCTTGTGGTCGCTTCCGTTGTTGCGCCCAGTGTGGCCAAGGTCGAGGTTGAAGAAGAGGAAGAAGAGCTTCTTGAAGGTGAGGAAGGCGCTGTCGAGGGCGAAGAACCTTCCGAAGGAAAAGCGGAAGAAGAATCTTCTAAATCCGGAAAGGAATAATCCTTGTCAGTTCCCCGTCTTGTTGCCTGCCTTGGAAACCCCGGGGATAAGTACAGCATGACATGGCATAACGCCGGCTTCTGGGCAGCCGATATACTGGCGCGGGAAGCCGGCGTCCATTTCATAGACGCAGGGCTTTTCAAAGTAACCGTTATTCCCGATGGCCCTGATCTTATCAAGCCAACAGTCTACATGAACAGAAGCGGCAAATCAATCGCGGCATTCCTTGACAGCAGGGGCTACAACGCCGAAGAGCTGCTTGTTGTCTGTGACGATATCAATCTCGATCTCGGCAGACTCCGTCTTCGGAACAGCGGTTCTGACGGAGGCCATAACGGCCTTAAAAGCATCATCGATTCACTGGGTACCGAGCAGTTCCCCAGGCTCAGGCTGGGTATCGGGCCTCCGCCCGGAGGAAAGGACCTTGCCGATTACGTTCTGGATACAGTACCGGAGAAACTAGAGGAGGAAGCTTCAGTTATGGCGCACAATGCCGCTGACTGCGTCCTCCTCTACATAAAGGAAGGACTATCCTCTGCCCAGGAAAGGTACAACAGAAATCCATCTGATTAGCCTTGATATTTAATCATCCCACTGTATTTCAAGCTCTTTGTCCATACCTGGAAATACCAGTGTTGCAGCGGATATATATCCCTCACCAATCTGAATAGTCGTATCAACAAGAAAGCAATTGTAATAATGCAAATTCTTCAGAGACTGCAGAGAATCTATTTGTAGAATTATGCAAGTGTCGCAAGTGACGTCCGACCCCCTCTAGATTGCCGCGAATACCTGAACGACCTGTCCTATGAATGCGGTCATTCCTGTACCTGAAACTCTGAAGTTCTGTTTCATTCCTCCATCAACAAAATCGACGGACGATTCAAGCCATACCGGCTCGGAGTCGATAGGAGGCACTTCAAGACCGGACATTGCTATTGCCATGTTCACATACCCCGGAATGTTGAGAAGCATCGCCATCTCGGATGAACTGGAAAAGCTCTGCATCTCAGGCATTTCTCCCGCGGTCTCGCCTTGATAAGTACCATCAAGCAGCTGTGGTACAGTTAAAGGTTCGGGAGCCATTTCAAGGTAGAGAATACCATCCTGAACGGTCATCCAGGCGGTCCAGGCAACACTTTCAGTAAGGGGCATACTGTTTACAACACTGTCGGGCTGTAGAGCTGTCATATCCATGTTCATACCGAATGTAATCCACTCATAACCTTCGTAATCAGCGTACTGAACATCGGAAAGAGTCAGTCCCGGCATTTCCATTACCTCAGAAAGCATGGAGAATTGTATATCGTAGGCATCCTTCACATCCTGAAGTGATGAGCCTTCAGGCATTTCGTAAACAGCCACGATATGCATCGGATTCTCGTCATCAATTGTCATTGATATCGCTGTATTTTTTGCGGTTTGAGCCCAGAAGTCAACCATGTTCTGTGGAATATTATCGATATTCATCGCGCTGAAGACAGCGTTCATCGCAGCGGTACTGGTCAATGGATCAAGGCTCAACCTTCCGACCATAACGTTACCTGCTGGAATCATATTTGTCATATCCTGGTTTTCAACAGGAATTATGTACTGGTCAAGCGAAGAACCCGGAACGAATTCTACGGAAGAGAACCCGGTGATGTATTCCGGTTCAAATGATAGAACGCAGCTCATCGATTTCGTTTCAGTCAGTATAAGACTGATAGCGTCAAAATACAGACCCATAACATTTTGAGTAAGCTCAACGTCCATATCATTATCGCTGGTCATTTCAGAGAGTATCTGGGGCTCCAGCATCGCGAGCTGGCTGGCGATCATCGGACCGAACGATGCGATGTTCGCATACATGTAGAAGCTGCCGTCAGGTATTCCCGGTAAACCGTGCGGAAGGCTTCCGTCAATACTCGCCAGCATGCTCTGAAGCCCTGCCCTGCTGCCGGCTCCGAGAAGCAGGCCATCCGTGTAACAGAAGTAGATATTACCGAAGTCAACGGCTATCTTGCTGACTTCGTAACCATCCAGCGGTTCTCCCGCTTCAGGCGTGATTCCGATATTGGCCCAGAATATATCCGGGTCCGAAACAGTCAGAGCCGCCCCTATACTCTGGGGCATCATACTCTCCATGAAAAACACCAGGTCTCCATTGATATCAACGCCCAGTTTGCTTTTCACCTCGGACATATCCGAACAATCAAGAGCGGAAAGAATCCATCCTGATATTGCATTCTCGCCAAGGATAGCTACGCCTGAAGCGTAACCGTCAAGAGATGAAATAGCGGCCGCTGGGTTGACCACTGCCATGGAAAACAGTGTATTCTCAGGGAGTATATCCAGTGACGATGCTGAAGAACCCTCCTCCTGGTCCGGCTGCGCGCCGCATGCGACTAAAAGGGCCGCAAACGCAACTGATAATACTGCAATTGCTTTCATGATTCCTCCTTATAACTGAATAGACTAAAAACAGGGTACACGCATTGTTACACAATATTATAAACTATTCCAGATTTGCCAAAATATGAGGGTATTCATGTTTATCGGGTTTTCAAATCCACTTCCTGCAATTAGAATATGGTTATGAAAAACGAACCGGACCTGTTTTCAAATACCGGCGACAACGGAGAAGAATTCAGAATTCTGTTTCTTGACACCGAAACCACCGGAGTAGACCCTGAAAGCGTTCATATCTGTGAAGTTGCATTTCTTCTCAGTACGTACGAAGGCTTCATCAGAAAACCTCATAATGATGTCTTACTGCAGGAACTGATACTTCCACCTGAACCTGTGCCACCAGAAGCTTCAGCAATTCATCATATAACCAACGATATGCTTTCGGACAAACCCTCTATCGTTGATATCTCCGGTGATATCGCGGAAATTGTCGGCAAAGCTGATTTCATTTGCGCACATAATATTCCCTTCGATTTTACAATATTGAACAGGCAGCTTCCGGAGATTTTCGGGGAAATAGGGGAAGATATGAAACTCGACTCCCTGAGATTGTCAAGACATATATGGCCCGCAATACCTTCCCATTCTCTGCAGGCCCTCCGGTACAGGTTCAATCTGGATACTGATATCACAGGCGATGCCCACAGAGCCATGTTCGACTCTGAACTGGCCAGGGCTCTTGTTGAATACATACTTCATACGGATATTGTTACCCCTGACAGCTGGGCGGATCTTGTTGCGTATACTCAGTCTGCCCTCGAAGTCAAGATATTTTCCTTTGGAAAGCACCGAGGGAAACTGGTGGAAGATATCGCAGCTCAGGACAGGGATTATATAAAGTGGCTAATGAGACAGAAATGGATTCCATCTGACTACCCCGACCTGTATCAGACTCTGCTGGACAAAACATCTGTAGAGAGAAAACCATGAGCAATCCTCCCCCTGACAGCTATATAGTTGAGGGGGGAAAACCACTATACGGAGTCCTGAAGCCCTGCGGCAGCAAGAACGCTGCTTTACCGATTCTGGCTGCCTGCCTTCTGACGGGCAGTGATGTTACGCTGCACAATCTTCCAGATATTCGCGATGTGAGAGCAATGTTATCACTCCTTGAAAGTATTGGCGTTTCAATCAGCCGTCTGAGTAGCGGATCCTTGCGTTTGAACGCTTCCAGCATTAACCCTGACAACATCGACATCGCAACCTGCAGGGAAATCAGGGCTTCAATTCTTCTTGCCGGACCCCTGACTGCAAGAACAGGCCGCGTCAAACTGCCTCCTCCCGGAGGCGATATCATCGGAAGACGCAGGCTTGATACTCATTTCCTCACACTTGAACAGATGGGAGCTGATGTCAGCTTTTCCAGCAGGATGCTGTCTTTCTCGGCAGAGAGGCTCACCGGGAAGTTCATTTTTCTTGACGAACCTTCGGTTACAGCCACCGAGAACGCGATAATGGCAGCAACACTTGCGGAAGGTGAAACGGTAATCTACAACGCCGCCTGCGAACCCAACGTTCAGGACCTCGCGAATATGCTCACTTCAATGGGAGCCGGAATAACAGGTATTGGAACCAACCGGATCGTTATATCCGGGTCAAGTACTCTTCTTAATGGAACAGAACATACAATAGTACCGGACCATATTGAAATAGGCAGTTTTATCGGGCTTGCCGCATGCTGCGGAGGAGTGGTTCGGATACCAGATGTACCCTCGAATATCATAAACCCCACCATGAACGGATTTTCCAGACTGGGCGTATCAACCGATACCGATGGAGAATACCTCGTAATTGATGGCACACGGAAGCTGGAAGTACAACCTGACAGGGGCGGTTCGATCCCCACAATCTATGATGCGCCCTGGCCGGGGTTTTCTCCGGACCTGACAAGCACCGCGGTAGTGGTGGCAACCCAGTCAAGCGGAACATCACTTATTTTTGAAAAGATGTTTGAAAGCAGGCTTTTTTTCGTTGACAAGCTTGTTTCTATGGGTGCAGCTATTATACAGTGTGATCCTCACCGCGTTGTTGTTTCAGGACCCTCCAGGCTTCATGGAACTGACGTTAGCAGCCCGGATATAAGAGCAGGTATGGCTCTTCTCACAGCAGCCCTTTGCGCGGAAGGTACCAGCATTATCCGAAACGTACACCAGATCGAGCGCGGTTACGAGAATCTGGTGTTCAGACTTAAGGATCTCGGTGCAAGTATAACCGCAGGGCCAAGTTACGAAAGTCACTGAATTACCTGCATTCTTTTTCGCACATTCAATTGGAGTACAATAATGAAAACCACTGCAGTTCTTGCCGTACTGACAGCAATACTTATTTCCTGCGGAGATGATCCCACCGGGATTGAGGAATGGCCCGATGGCGCCTGTCTCTATCTATCCAGTATATATGCTGACACAGCCCTTTCGTGGTCTCCGGGAGGAAGCGTACTGCTGTTTTCCTCGTATGCGTACTCATCCAACTGCATCATGGGTTTTGACGGTATTACCGAGCCCGTTGTCGTTGCTGGTTCTAACAATGACGAATCATGCGGCCCCAATGGTTGCTGGAGCGCCGATCAGGGACTGATAGTGTATACAACCTATGATACCGACTCAAGCTCAAGTGTAAGAACCGTTCCTGGAAACCTTGGCGCATTACTGGTTGTAATCAATGACGGCAGGAATCACCTGCATCCAACCTGGACCGCAGACGAAGATTCCCTGCTTCTATGCTCATACGTAAACGATCACTGGGGACTTTGGAAGACCGAGTACAACGAAGACAGCCTTCTTACTCCCGCTGAGTTCTATGCGCCCCAGCACGATTGTCTTCGTCCCTCCTTTTCCCCCGATGGCCAGTGGATTCTATTTGAGCTCTCCTACGGCAGTCATTCGGACATATGGCTTATCAGGCCGGACGGCTCCGATCCACATGCTGTGATCGAAGACTCCTTTGACAACATTCATCCATGCTGGGGACCCGAAAACAACTGGTTCGCTTT
Organism: Candidatus Aegiribacteria sp.; assembly: GCA_021108005.1. NCBI lineage: Bacteria > Pseudomonadati > Candidatus Aegiribacteria > Candidatus Aegiribacteria sp. The sequence continues at coordinate 1,437 of JAIORS010000026.1, read as the reverse complement.
TTCTTCTGACAGATCAGGCAACTACGAAATCTGGATAAGCAACCTTGACGGATCCAGCATAATAAAGGTGACAGACGATCCGGACGAGGATATTTATCCAGCATGGAATCCGGGACATGGCTGGTTTGTTTTCTCTTCCAACAGGAGAAGTGGTGGCTCGAATTACGACATTTTCAGTATCGATGCTCCCTAAAGGGGTCGGACGTAACTTGCGTTTAAGGGGGTCGGACGTCACTTGCGGCACTTGCCATTTTATGCAAGTGCCGCAAGTGACGTCCGACCCCTTCTGGTTAGCCGCAAGTGGCGTCCGACCCCCTAACAAAGAAGCCCCCCGGCATTGCCGGGGGGTTCTTCTGACTTTTCAGTCTTCTCTAGCTGTTCATCATGGTGTCTATTACTGCCATCAGGCCAGTAACAAAGTTGGGATCAGCGGGATTAAGTGACGTCCCCTGTCCCTCACTTATGCACGTGAACCACGCGAACTTGAAGAATTGCTGGGCGAAGGCCAGCGAAGCGGCCGTGCCCTTAAGCTGAAGATTAGACACAGTTTCATATCCTTCGTACTGTAAACCGCTGCCGAAGGTGTAATCGCTGGTCAAATAATCAAGTGCCCAGGCTGATACGCAACCCAGGAGTGGATCTCCAAATTCGCCCCTGATGTCCTGCAGCATGCAGCATCCAGCGAGTGCGTCGTAGAATAGCTGTCCTCCCGGAGAACCGGATGTATCGAATACCCGATAATCGTAGTTAACCTGGTCATCAGCATTGATCCATACGTAGTAGTCGTCTCCACCGAGATTCATTACTGCAAGAGGTACTGTAATGTATACCCATCCTCCAGAGATGCTGTCTACTGCACAATGAAGCGTAGTATAGCTGTTCACAGCTTCGAATATCGCCATCACACCGTTATTGACCGGCGTGAAGCGGTAGGACATCGAAACATCGTCAACTATGTCATGAATCTGTTCACCAACCCATACAATACCTGAGTCAGCGGTTTGCTCGAGTATCGGGTTCAGCACACCGTTGGGAAGATCAGGGTGCAGACAATCGAATTTTGTCCACATGGTGTCCTGAATCTGCGATTCAGTGAATTCGCTCAAAGGGAAGCTTCCAGTCTGTTTCTGCATTGCCATGTAGAAGTAATCGTCAGCGATTCTCCATACATCGGGCAGATACAGTGCCGCCCAGCCGGCACCTAAATATGCTTCAGGCAGTGCTGGGTCGATATCGATGGCATCGAGGAAGTAGTCAAGGGCCATCTGGAAATCAGCAGCATGGTACCTTTCCCAGCCCAGGTCAATAAATCCCTGATACCTTTCTGGAACCGGGATATCAGTTGGATTGTCCGCACAACCGCCGAGCAGCATGAGGGAGCCCAGGATTGCTATTGCTATTATCTGTTTCATTTCTCCCTCCTTCCTACTCTATCCG
>JAIORS010000025.1 GCA_021108005.1 Candidatus Aegiribacteria sp. | reverse complement strand
GTAATAATCTTTTTACGAGCCCACTTGAAGTGGAATTTTAGTCAATCTGTATGATAGAAACTGGATATGGATAACATGTAAATCGATATCTTCATTGAAATGCAAGGGTCATTATCAGAATAATTCTTGTTGGATTACTCATATTTGCTGTGTTACAGGTGTTTTCTTCAGATGAAGTAAACCGTGACGCGGGCGCGGGAGCTTTCAGTTTCCTGAAGATTGATCCTGGAGCAAGAGCAGCTGCATTCGGTGGAACAGGAGTAATAAACAGCGGGAGTCTGGCAGGATTCACTAATCCGGCTCTCCTCGCTTCAGTTGAAACAGGTGCAGTATAAATGTTTAAATTCCCGGAACGGCTTGAAATCAAGATTCCTATTGCTCAGCATCATGCAGGCTAAAAGAATAGTAAAGAACACCCTGCTCAGTGAATACATAGGGTAGTTTCCTGCGTCCACCACGATTTTCTTTTGATGTCACAATTTGTGATATCAAAATTCTGGCGTTTATTTCTTCAAGTTCGTTCCTGGTTAATTGAAACATGAATTCAGGCGGAAATCGATTGATATTCCTTTTCACTGCTTGATTCAGTGCCCTTGTTTCTACATCATACAATTTGGCTAAATCGCTATCAGGAATTACCTGCACACCACGGACTGAAAAAATGTGATTTGAATGTTTTCGATTTGCATCAATTGATTATTTTTACTCATCATCTTTTCCTGTTTTCAACCTTGAACTTGTGTAATTATCGCACAGGTTGCTCCAACTGCCGTGGATCCCTTGGTAGTTTACCATTTAAGACTTCTCTGTTGGAACTGTTGTATTTTTGAAATAGCTAACCTTACTCTTATAAAGTGTAAAAAGGTAGATAAGTACTTACCCCGCAATTTTGCAGTATGTGCAGATTATGCAAATGCTGATCAGTTATCATTGTTGTTTCCTGTTCCTAACCCAAGCTTTTTCAAATGCTGTTCCATTTTTGCTAAACTAATCAGTTGTTTCAGCTGCTATAAGGTTCTCTACAGAGCCTATTTCAACGAAAGAAACACCCTTGCTTCTTCCGAAGTTTCCGCCCACAACAACTACCAGATCCTCCGGTCTCAGAACATTTTCATCTCTGAGCAGACCAAGAGCCTTGCCAACAAACTCATGTGTGATCTGCTCCGGCTCCATGAACCGGGCAGATACACCATACGAAAGAGCAAGGTGCCTGACAGTTTCTCTGCTGTAGCACTGGGCCAGTATGGGACATTTCCCTCTATAGGCGGAAAGGCTTCTCACGGTTCTTCCTGATGTGGTGTCGGTAACAACGGCATGGGCATTCAACTCCACTGCACCTTCCACAGCAGACTTTATCAGGAATGCTGATATGTCATTATTGATCACAACAACCGGAATGTCATTTATGTCTTCCTTATCTTTCTCTACTTCCCCTGCTATGGCAGCCATGGTCTGTACAGCTTCCACAGGATAATCACCTATTGCGGTTTCCCCGCTTAGCATGATTGCATCAGCCTGATCGTATATGGCGCCTGCAACATCATTGACCTCTGCGCGGGTGGGTCTGGGGTTTTCGATCATACTGTGGAGCATCTGAGTAGCAATGATCACCAGTTTCCTTCGCTCAATACACTTGTTGATGAGCATTTTCTGAATACCGGGCACTCTTTCGAAGGGTATCTCAATGGCGAGGTCTCCCCTGGCAACCATTACGCCGTAAGCAACATCAAGTATCTCATTGATGTTCTCAACTCCTTTGTGATTCTCTATCTTGGCAATCACCTTGATACTGCTTCCCCGGTGATGAAGGACCTCCTGAACTGCTTCCACATCAGCACGGGAACGAACAAATGAGTGTGCTATGAAGTCCAGGTTGTTATCAATGGCAAAATCAATGTACAGAAGGTCTCTTTTATTCAATGATGGCAAGCTTATATGCACATTTGGTACATTCACACCTTTGCGGCTGCTTATTTCACCACCATGTACAACCCGGCATAACAGACAATCCCCAAGCACTTCCACGGCCAACAATTCAATCTCACCGTCATCTATGAGCACGCTGCTTCCAACGGGAACATCGCCGGCAAAGCCGTGATGAGTCAGAGGAATACAAACACCGGAATAAGATTCACAACTCCCGCCAAGACCGATAATCTGACCGTTTTCAACAATGAAGGGCGAAGAAAATGATCCGGTTCTGATCTCCGGGCCTTTGGTGTCCATCATCAGAGCAATCCGGGATGAAACAGCCCTGACTGCATCAACAATCTTAAGAGCCCCGGAAAGAGACTGATGAGCAGAGTTGATCCGAACCACATTCATACCATTCTCATACAGCGAGCCAATGAACTCTTCCGAGCAGTTCAAATCTGAAATGCTTGCAACTATCTTGGTTTTCTTCATTTAACTTCTCCTGGAAGCAGGATGGACAGAGTTTCCCAAGACTCTACTATAACCAACATCTGCCTGGCAACAGATACTCAGTGACAGCTTCATCGCATATTTCCGGTGTACTCCAGTACCGAACATGGTTGTATCCACCTGAAACGACTCGCGAAAGTTCTCCCTATGTCTATATTGCCCCTGCATCATTACAAGATACGTAATAATTAGAGTTGACATTGTTACAAATATAGTGATATATCAGACAACAAAGGAGGTTTGATGTTTCCGAGAAAAATAGTGGAGTACATGGAGAAATGGATCAATGGTGCTGGACGCAAACCTCTTCTGCTCCGTGGGGCAAGGCAGACTGGTAAGACATCAGCGGTTCGATTGTTTGCTGGTGGCATGCCTGGATATCTCGAGGTTAACCTTGAGGCACCTGGAGAAAAGGCTGTGTTTGAACGTAACCTTCCGGTGAGGGATCTTGTCAGCTCTCTGCGGCTCTCAAGGGGTGTTACTGCTTCTCTAGAGGAATCCCTGCTCTTCATCGATGAAATCCAGATGTGCCCATCGGCAATACGCTACCTGCGTTACCTGCAGGAGGAAGTCCCGGAGCTTCCTGTAATCGCTTCCGGTTCACTCCTGGAGGTCTACCTGTCCAGATCAGGCACGGAATTCCCTGTAGGAAGAGTCGAGCACAGCTTCATGTACCCGGTTACTTTCAAGGAGTATCTGACCGCATCAGGTCATTCAGATATGCTGGACATGATCAACATGATTCCAATGCGTGAGTATGCTGTTCCTCCTATCTACCGAGAGTACGTGAAGTATGCTTTCCTTGGTGGGATGCCGGAGATCGTGCAGGCCAGGTTGAATGGTGCTGAAGCAGAAGATCTCGGAACGCTCTACTCATCGATCTTAATCTCGTTCCTCGACGATGTTCCCAAGTATGCTTCGAACCGGACGATGTCAGACGTTCTGAGACATTGCATTGAAACAGCCCCCTCTGAGGTCGGAAGCAGGATAACTTTTGCTGGATTCGGTGGCTCCTCATACAGATCGAGAGAGGTTGGTGAGGCTTTCAGAACGCTTGAGAAAGCCATGCTGATATACCTTTTACTCCCGACCGGTTCGACTTCCCCACCAATTCGGTTGAACAGGCGGAAGTCCCCAAAGCTTTTATTCCTTGACTCAGGGCTTCTTGTCCATTCCCTTGGTACACAATGGGAGGAGATGAATTTTCAGGATCTGAACTCATCCTTCAGGGGGGTGCTTGCTGAACAATCTGTCGGTCAGGCACTACTGGCAGATCAGATGAATTCCATGCCGTCTCTCAGTTTCTGGGCACGCAGCAAGAGGGGATCGAATTCAGAGGTCGATCTCGTTATTCAGCACAGGGGTAAGCTTATACCTATCGAGGTGAAATCAGGAGCAACCGGAAAACTCAGATCCCTGCATAGATTCATCGAGGACTCGGAGCAGGACCTGGCAGTAAGATATTATGGAGGACCAATTCAGGTTGATAACCTGCGAACACCTTCGGGAAAGGAATTCAGACTGCTGAATCTGCCACACTTCCTGGCAAGTGAGTTGTCCCGGTATCTGGATTGGGTGATTGAGCAGTAAGTCTATATACATGCAGGCAAACTCAATGGCGGAGGATGTTGCTTCCGAGTTGGAACCCCTTTATGGCGTGGATGCAGGGGTTG
>JAIORS010000024.1 GCA_021108005.1 Candidatus Aegiribacteria sp. | reverse complement strand
ATAATTGACCTCCATCAAAGTAAACAGATAATTAAATTATACTATTCAGAGAGGCCGTTTTGTTGTCAAGGATGGGTTGTTGAGACTTGCTTGCGTAAGGTTGAATAGCAGAAAGAGGTTCGGATATTTCCCGATTTTTTCTTAACGGAAATCGTGGACAGGCATCTCTCAGCGTTCTTCTTGCCGTGTCGATATCTGGTGACAATATAGCAGTTACGGAATCCTACTATCCTGTTACAAGGCGCCATACGTTGTTTTGTACAAGTATGTGAATACCAGGACAAATCAGTATTATCTGCATCAAAACATGATCGTATCTTCTCAGACTTATCGAAACCAGAGAAAAATTAGCGAGTTTGAATCAATGAAACCCATATACTGTCCCGCAATGATATGCCGGAAGCGGCGACCGACGGATACCATACCGGAGAACAGAATCACTACAAATAGTTCATCAATATCGGTCGCGGAAAATGCAACAGAACTATAAAATACATAACCAATTAAATTTGTGATATTCATTCAAACCATTGTAATACACTTATATGCGATATTAAGACAGGTTTTGTCAGCCGGATGCTTCAGGTTTTTCAATTAACATCTTACGGCAGTATTTAAAGTAATATAGAACAGAACTTATGGTAACAGGCTTCGTATTTATTGAAAGAAATATTCGAAATTTATTTGACAAGTTATGATATCCTTGACACAAAACTGCGTAACTCTATATTACTCCTGTGATTCAGTGTCTTTGAAAATTGGTCAGGTTCCACTCTGCTCATTTCTGAGATTAGTGTTCCCCCATTATCAGGACATTCTGATATCCATATAGCGGCCATTAGGGTTGCAGCAGCCGGTTGTAATACCGGTGAAATAGCTTCGGATTGTCCGAAGCACCGGGTTTGAAAGCCCGGATATGGAGGGTATGAGCCCTCGGAAATGGAGTTATTCTTGAATAACAAACTGTTTGTTGGCGGTCTTTCGTGGGGAACCACGGATAAGGAACTTATGGAAGCTTTCTCACCCTACGGCAGCGTTACGGAAGCAAAGGTAATCAAAGAACGCGATTCCGGAAGGTCTCGTGGTTTTGGTTTCGTTACATTCGATAGCGAAGATGAGGCAACTGCAGCTGCAGAAGCCTTGAATGATACCGAGCTTGACGGACGTAGCCTTAGAGTAGATTTCGCTCACGATAAGCGCTAAGAACAGATATTTCTGTTAAGTGAAGGGCAGCTGTTTGAGCTGCCCTTCCTTTGTATCCAAACAGGAATCTTCGAGAAGTGAAGCATGAACCGCTTCACAGTTGAGTGCGAAACAGGGGCTTTACATTCGCATATCGATACGGTTAGTGTTATGTACGCTTTTCATTAACATAGGAGAGTAAAATGAAAACATTTGCTGTCGTTCTAATGGTTTTTGTTTCTGGTTCTTTCGCGTTCGGGTTGCCCGATACTCCGGATGTACCTGATGCAGATATTCCCGATATAGAGATTCCGGGACTCGATATACTCGATGGCATCCAGGTTCAGCTTGATGAGCTTATTGCGTCAACCGATTCGCTTGTCTGGTTGATCCCCGAACTGTCAGCCCTTGATGATGTTTCCGCTAAACTGGAAGAACTGAGGGATACTGATCCCGATGTTATCGGCTTGCAGGAACAGATTGACTCACTGAGGGGGGAGCTTCTTGTCGCAAGAAGTGAAATTGAGGAGATAAGCGATGCTATTACTGGAGATGTTGAAGAAGTTCGCTCATCTCTCGATACGTTCATAGACGGGCTCCCAATCCCCACCGATTAATAGATACAACTTTCATCTGCAGGGGGAGGCTTCTGCCTCCCCTTTTCACCAGGTTTCATTCTTCAGCTTAATCCAGGTACATTTCAATACATAGACATCTCATCAGTAAATGATTATCTCTTTGATGTAGCTTATGTGATTCACAACGAAAACCGTTAAGGAGGAGGCTGAAATGGGACGATCTGTCAGCGTTTTCCTGTTTGCATTTCTGATTCTGACTACTTCTGCGGGAGATGCAGAGGAAAACTATCCGTGTGAGAACGATCTTATTGAAGTAATGTTCGTAGATGAGTCTATCGTAAGGCTCAGGTGCGGAAACCTTGTTGAATTTTCGGATACTGGAGCACTTGATGGTCTTGAAGAAGTGCTCGAACTTACCGAAAGTTACCAGTGGGAAAGGATATCAGCAGTTTCAGAGGAAGCGGCTGATGAGATGGAGTTAAATGGTGAACGGCTTTCCGGCAGAGATGTTTACAACCTCAACAATATTTACATAATCCGATTCCAGGGTGATATAGATGTATGGGAATTCGCAAAAATCCTGCAGGAGCTTCCCGGAATAATCAGCGCGATACCAGTTCCACTTCCACAGCCTCTGCCCCAGCCACCGGATTACCAGAGTTTCCAGGGATACCTGAAAGCTGTTTCATTCACTCCCACAGGAATCGACGCCATCTACGCCTGGACACAACCAGGGGGCGATGGAACCGGCGTAACGGTCTGTGACCTTGAATACAGCTGGAACTACAATCACAATGACTTAACGAAGGCTCCAGGTTCACAGATAAACTTTTTTGTGCAGGATCCTTTCAGCGACAATAATCATGGCACCGCTGTTCTGGGGGTGATGCACTCCGACAGAAACGGATGGGGAACCTCAGGAATCTGCTACGGAGCAAACCTGAAGACCTGTGGCACCTATTACGGTAATCCCACACCGCAATGGAATGTAGGCGGCGCGATAACAGTGGCTATATCGAATTTGTCCGCAGGCGATGTGATACTGCTGGAGCAGCAATGGCAATACGTTTCCGGATCAAATGATTACGTTCCGATTGAATGGTGGGGTTCTACTTCTCCCGGCGCTCAGGGTTACAATGCTGTATACGCCGCTATTCAGAACGCTGTAGCCAACGGTATACACGTTGTGGAAGCCGGTGGAAATGCGGTCAACGGCGGCGGCGTTAATATGGATCCCATGCCATGGTTTGGTAACAGCGGAGCGATAATCGTAGGCGCTGGAGGTGTATATCCCGGAGGAACCTGGCCAGGTGGTAATCTGCAAAGACTTTCTTACTCGAATTACGGATCAAGATTCACTTCCCATGGATGGGGAGAAGATGTTGTGACAACAGGATACGGTACTCTGTACAATACAGGAGGCGTTGATTACTACTACGCTTCGGCATTCTCCGGCACTTCAAGCGCTTCTCCAATAGTTGCAGGCGCGGCAGCCTGTTGCGTGGGTTACTGGGTGGCCAACGGCAATCCCGCGAGTACACTTACCCCGGCAATGCTTAGAACAGTGCTTTTGAATACCGGTACACTGCAGATATTTCCTCCTCCGGGGAATATCGGCACAAGGCCGAATCTTATGGGAGCTTTCGCGTACCTCCATTCTGTGGGCATAGGGACAACGGAGGAAGCTTCCGGTACAATTGCCATGAGTGTTTTTCCTAATCCGGCTATTGAATACCTGACCATCGAGATGTTCCGTACTTCGGAGATGACATCCATTCATGATCTTGTGATCTATGACATTTCCGGAAGACAGATAACAAGCTTCAGCAGTTCGGATATCGGCGAAAAGGTAGGATGGAACTGCAGAGATACAAGCGGCAACAGAGTACCCGGAGGCCTTTACACCGCAATATTGAATTACGATTCCGGTTCGGTTACGGTTCCATTTATTGTTTTGAACAGGTAATTGCAGCTTCACGAAAAAGTGTATTCTTGATGGGTAAAGGGCAACCAGTACAATCACCGGACATTTAAATAACGATTGAGGGGCTTTCATGGGCGGATTCTTCGGCGTAAACTCAAAGAATAGCTGTACTGCTGAACTGTTCTTCGGAACCGATTACCATTCTCATCTGGGCACAATGCGTGGTGGTTTGGCAGTGAAGGGTCCCAACGGAATTAACAGGGTAATCCATGATATCACAAATGCCCAGTTCAGATCGAAGTTCGATGATGATCTTGCTAACCTTGACGGATCGATGGGAATCGGGATTATAAGTGATTACGAAGACCAGCCTCTGATAATAGGATCGCACCTGGGTAAATATGCCATCGTTACCGTTGGAGCTATTCAGAATTTAACCGAGCTTGTGGAAGGGGTATTCGTCAGAAGATCCGGACATTTTTCCGAAATGACCGGCGGAGAAGTTAACCCTACTGAAGTTATTGCTATGCTGATCAACCAGGAGGATTCATTCGCGGCGGGACTTGAAAGGGTTCAGGAGTCCATTGACGGATCCTGTTCCGTTCTGCTTTTAACAGATGATGGGATTTACGCTTCAAGGGACAAATTGGGGAGAACACCTATATCAATCGGCAAAAAGAGTGATGGTATGGCCGTGACATTCGAGACCTCCGCGTTTCCAAACCTTGAGTACGAATTCGAAAAACAGCTCGGTCCGGCAGAGATCGTATTGGTAACGGAGGAGGGTTTTGAGGTAAAAAAGGAACCGGAGGAGAAGATGCGAATATGTTCATTCCTCTGGGTCTACTACGGGTTCCCTGCATCGAATTACGAAGGGATAAACGTTGAGGATGTAAGGAACCGCTGCGGTGAATGCCTTGCCAGACGGGATAATATCGAGGTTGATCTTGTTGCCGGTGTTCCCGATTCCGGAACTGGACACGCGCTCGGATACGCGAATTATTCAGGAATAGAATACCGAAGACCCTTTGTTAAGTACACTCCAACATGGCCCAGGAGCTTCATGCCTCAGAAACAGGAGTTGAGGGATCTTGTCGCCAGGATGAAACTTATCCCCATACGGGAATTCATTCAGAACAAGCGGCTTCTCTTCTGCGAGGATTCCATAGTAAGGGGTACGCAGCTTCAGGATACGGTGCAAAGGCTTTTCGATTCGGGAGCAGCTGAGATACACATGAGGCCTGCGTGTCCACCGCTGGTATTCGGATGCAAATACCTTAATTTTTCCAGATCACGTTCAATCATGGATCTTGCAGGCAGAAAAGCTATAAAAGAACTTGAAGGAACAGGGGAGGCGGTTCCCGAAGCCTATCTCGATCCTGATTCGTCGGAATATGCTGATATGGTAGAACGAATAAGACATAGACTGGGTCTTACATCTCTTTCTTACCAGAGGCTGGACGATCTGACAGAAGCCATAGGGCTAGCGGGGAATAAACTCTGTACATACTGTTTCAACGGTAATGAATAACTCGGTTTGAAAGGAATACGAAGCGCCGGTGCTGAACCCATTCTGCTTATCGCGGCCGGTGGTAGTGTTCTGGCGGGTGGATTTGGAATACTGTTCTTGTACATGGGACTGAAGCACGGTAATCAGGATACAGAAAGTATGGGTTTGTGAAAGAAAAGGAGGAAGGGTGGTTCACGGCAGGACTATAACGGTATCGACAGCAGGATTTTCCGATATAATCAACATATCTGGAGAGGTTCAATCTACAGTATCCGCTTCGGGAATAAATAATGGCCTTGTGGCTGTGACGGTAATAGGATCAACCGCGTCAGTGACAACAATAGAGTACGAACCAGCCCTGGTTCAGGATATGAAGGAAATGCTTGAAAATATGATATCGAAGAATGCCAGATCCCGCCATTCTGAAACCTGGGGCGACGACAATGGGTTTTCACATATGAGGGCTACATTAATGGGGCCGGGGATTACTCTTCCCGTTGTTGACGGAAAAGTATTGACCGGGACATGGCAGCAGATCGTAGTGATTGATCATGACAATCGACAAAGAAAACGCGACATCAGGATACAGGTTTCAGGTTGAAGGCGGACAGTAAGGGGAATATCCAATGAATAAAGCTATGCATGTTCTATTGACTGTTACCATTTGTACATCGGTACTTATTTCTGTATCCTGTATTTCCGATCCGGCTCCGGAAATTCCGGGTTTTCCCCGGGAAACCGATGCCACCATATCGTTTGAAAGCATTGGATCACCTTCTATGTGCAAATGCATGATAGACTACGATCTGGCTCTTGTTGCCGCTGGAAGCAATCTCGTTGTGGTTGATATAGTTAACGGTGTAAAAGAATCCGTTACAGATATCTGTCTGGAGATAGATGATATAGCTGACAGTGACGTAAACGGTTTCGGATATCTTCTGGTGGATTCTCTTCTTTATCCGGTGAACCTTTCTACAGCAGCCCTTGAGGACCCCATAGATATAGGTATTGGCTGCAGCTACGTTTCGGTGTCCTCGGAGTCTGATAACGCATGGGTAGCTATGAACAATGACAGTATTGGAATGATTGACCTGGTAACGCTTAAGGTAGCAGTTGTACAGGGAATATCAATAAGCAACTGCCAGGGCATCGCTTCAACTGACAACGGAGCTCTGTACATAGCTGACGGAAGTAACAGCGTTATTATCGGATACCAGACTGACACATGGGCTGAAATAGGCCGCGTTTCGGTTCCTGGTGAAGTGTACGATCTTTTTCCAGGAGTATCCGGCTATATATGCGCAATCGTCGATGGCAGCAATGAACTCTGGTATATTAGAACCGAAGACTGCAGCCTGTACAAGATGATAACTTTTCCCGTTATTCCAACAGTGGCCGCCTCGATGCCCGATTGCAGTTATGCATATGCCACCTGTCCGGGAATGGGTATGATCGTTGTCGCAGAAAGTGGCCAGGCGGAATTGAAAACAACTGAATTTGGTCAGCCATCAAGCATCGATGTGACCAGTGATGGAGAAAGAGCCGTTGTCTGTTCTCCCGACAACGAAGCTGTATACATACTTGTGAAGTAAGTCTTTCTCAATTTTTCAAACCCGTTGACCCGGATACATCAGGAGTACACAAAAAAAAACAGATGTTTACAAAGATACCTGTGTTATCACAGCTTCACGAACCTCACCGAAGCTGACCTCTCTTCAACAACCCCTCGA
>JAIORS010000023.1 GCA_021108005.1 Candidatus Aegiribacteria sp. | reverse complement strand
GATCTTTTTACAGGACGAACAGATTGGAAGCAGCCCGCTGAGTGTTTTCACTTCGGCAAGAGCTTTCGTCAGTTTTTCATTTGCCTTCACAAGCTCAATATTCCTGAGCCTGTAAATCTCGTTTTCCTTTTCCTTTTTCTCTGTTTCATAGCTTACCTGGAGTTCGTTGTATTTTTTGCTGCTTTCTTCAGTGAAAATCTCATCATTCAGTTCGCTGAATTTCTTGTAATATTCGAGTGCCTCCCTGAAATCACCTTTTTTCTCAAAGATCCTTGACATAGCTTCGAAGCAGTTCATTTCTATATCAGGTACGTGAAGCTCTTCTGCTATGGCAAGTCCTTGTTGCACATATTCAAGCGCATCATCTAGCCGATCAATCGATAGATAGAGAACACCAATTTTTCGAAGCGTTTCAGCAGTTGCATGCCTGTCTCCAGTTTCCTTTTCGATCTCAAGAGCTTTAAAGCTATACTCCAGTGACTTGTCGAATTCTTTCAGATCCCGATACACAGAACCTATATTGATAAATGAATGAGCAATTCTTCGTTTTTCACCGAGTTGCTTTCTTATTTCAAGTGCTTTTTCTTGGTATTCCAGAGCTTTCTCGAATTCGCCGCAATTCCGATAAATACCTCCTGCATTGTTATATGAAATGGCAAGAATACTTTTATCACCGATTGCTTCCAATAATTTGATGGCCCGGTTATAGTAATTCAGGGATTTTTTATCGTTCCCTGTTCTATTGAATATGATTCCGATATTATTAAGCGATGATGCAATCCCCGCTTTGTCACCGATCTTCTCACGAATTTTTAGTGCCTGCATGAAATAATCAAGTGCCTGATCGAACCTGGCTGTTCTAAGGTATGACGCACCGATTCGATTCAATGCAGTAGCTTTATCCGGGGCATCATTAGTTTCATTTGTAAGTTCAAGCATTCTGAAACCGTATTCCAGAGCAGTCTGATACTCCCCAGTGCACTGATATGCCCAGCAGAGCTCACTAAGAATAACGGATTCAAGTTTCCTGTCCTCAGTATCCTGCAGCAACGCCAGACCCTGTTTCCCGAATTCAATAACCTTCCGTGGATTGACTTCTCTAAATGCTACACTCAGATCCGCAAGAACTTTAATTCTATCCAGCCCATCAGTTTCAGAAAGTTTCTTCAGGAGTATCTCAATATCTTTCTTCTCAGAAGGATCAACCATGGGACTCCTTATATTCAGGATAAAGCTTCTTCATGCATTCAGGACAGATTCCATGACTGAACTGAGTGTCTGAACGCTCTGTTATGTATTTCTCTATCTGTTCCCAGTATCCGGAATCATCCCTGATCTTTTTACAGGACGAACAGATTGGAAGCAGCCCGCTGAGTGTTTTCACTTCGGCAAGAGCTTTCGTCAGTTTTTCATTTGCCTTCACAAGCTCAATATTCCTGAGCCTGTAAATCTCGTTTTCCTTTTCCTTTTTCGCTGTTTCGTAGCTTATCTGGAGTTCGTTGTATTTCTTGCTGCTTTCTTCAGTGAATATTCTATCATTAATCTCTTTGAATTGTTTGTTGTATTTGAGTGCTTCCCTGAAATCACCTTTTTTCTCAAAGATTCCTGACATTACTTCGCAACAGTTTCTTTTAAGATCGGGCGCATCGATCTCTTCTGTGATAGCGAGTCCTCGCATGACATATTCCTGAGCCTTATCGAAATTGTCCAGTAATAAATAGACTTCGCCTATACTGGTGAGTGTTGTAGCAGCCACATGTCTGTTTCCGATTTTCTCAGCAATCTCAAGTGATCTGAAGAAGTATTCTAGCGATTTGCTGTAGTCTTTCATCTCTTTCAGCACCACGCCGATATTTGTCAGAGAGTGAGGTATTCTCCATTTATTTCCGAGTTTCTCTCTTATTTCAAGAGCTCTCTGGTAGTACTCCAGTGCCTTTTCATGTTCTCCCTTGGTTTCAAGGTAGATGACTCCGGCATTGTTGAGAGAAGTGGCAAGCTTGTTTTTGGAATTGAGTTCTTCGTTGATTTTGATTGCTCTGTTGTAGAAATCAAGAGCGCTGTCCTTATCACCAATGGCATTGTAGATAACTCCGATATTATTTGAAACGATTGCGATTCCCTGTTTGTCTCCGAGGTTCTCAAGAATCCTCAGAGCTTTCAGATAGTACTCCAGAGCCTGGTCAAACCTCGCCAGTCTCCAGTATACTGAGCCAATGTTGTTGAAGGCATTGGATATTTTCTCTTCATTATCATTTTTACTGATAATATCGAGATTTCTGATTCCAAACTCCAGAGCGATATGATGTTCCCCGAGACATTGACAGATCCAACAGAGTTCATTCAGGATAAAGGATTCCAGTTCCCTGTTTTCCGTTTCCCGTAATAGTTCCAATCCCTGCTTTCCAAAATCAGCAGCTTTCTGTGGATTATTTGCCTTGAATGCTACGGTCAGTTCCGCAAGAACTTTTATCCGCTCAAGACCGTCCGTATCAGGAAGTATCTTCAGAAGAATTGCAGGATCTTTTTTCTCGGATATTTCATCCATATGAACCTCTAACTTAAAGTATTCCAAAACAGGAATCCTGATCAGATACTCGTGCTTCTTTACAGATACTAACTTTGAGGAATTCGTATGGCAATACTCGCTACTAATATGATGACTCTGTTGTTTTGGAAAGTCTCTGAATTAAAGTTATATTACTAAAATGTTAGTTGACTCAAAAAACTACTCGAGTCCGGTAAGAACCAACCTGACATCATGTTTCCTCCTATCAAAAAAGCATACTTCTTCCCAGGCTGTAGATTCGATAAGGAGAAAGTAATGTACTTTCTGATCTTTTTTCTTGTTACATCCCTTATAACACTAACATCATTTGAAGCTTACGCCGGTACCGCAATCCAGACCGATTGGTCCGGTGGGGATGGAATCTTTGGGCCTGTTGTTGATTGGGGCAATGAGTATTTCGCGGATATGAACATGTCTTGCAACAATCTTTCCGATCTCGTTCTTTTACCCCTGGAACATACCGTAGACGGGGCTTTCTATTATGCCCAGTCAGTGTATTCCTCGGATGTGAACGGAGACGGCTATATTGATATTCTCGGAGGTGCCGGTGTTGACGCCATCACCTGGTGGGAGAACGTGGACGGTACGGGCACAAGCTGGACGGAACATACCATAAAAGGGAATGTCAATTGGACCTTTTCAATATACTCTGCTGACGTGAACGGAGACGGCTACATGGATGTCCTCGGAGCTGCTGGTGATTCCATCACCTGGTGGGAAAATATCGACGGCTCCGGCATAAACTGGACGGAACATACCATTGACGGGGATTTCGATAGCGCCAGGTCAGTGTATTCCGCGGATGTGAACGGAGACGGCTGCATGGATGTCCTCGGAGCATCTGCTTGGGACGACGACATCACCTGGTGGGAGAACTTGGACGGTACGGGCACAAGCTGGACGGAACATACCGTTGATGGGGATTTCGATGGTGCCAGGTCAGTGTATTCCGCTGATGTAAACGGAGACGGCTACATGGATGTCCTCGGAGCAGCAAACGTTGCAGACGACATCACCTGGTGGGAGAACTTGGACGGTACGGGCACAAGCTGGACGGAACATACCGTTGATGGGGATTTCGATGGTGCCAGGTCAGTGTATTCCGCTGATGTAAACGGAGACGGCTACATGGATGTCCTCGGAGCAGCAAACGTTGCAGACGACATCACCTGGTGGGAGAACTTGGACGGTACGGGCACAAGCTGGACGGAACATACCGTTGACGGGGGTTTCTATGAGGCCAGGTCAGTGTATTCCGCTGATGTCAACGGAGACGGATATATGGATGTTCTCGGAGCTGCTCAATCAGCTGACGCCATCACCTGGTGGGATCTGACCGGGTTTCTCCCTGATGGTTCGCTGGAATCCAGCGTGCTAGATATACAGGAGAGCCCCGACTGGCAGACTATTGACTGGACCTGTATCGAGCCAGCAGGAACAGGTGTGGCACTTCAGGTAAGGAGCTCCGACAATTCCTCGAACATGGGAGAGTGGTCAGATACACTGACAACTTCCTGTACCCTGGAAGGAATTCTGACCGACGAAGACCTTTATTTCCAGTACAGGGCAATACTGACCACAACCGACTCGCTTTCAACACCCGTACTTCAAGATGTAACTGTGGCCTGGCTGCCATACATTGGTACAGAGGAAGCGGAAGGAGCTTCATTCGTTCTACACGGTGCAAGGCCAAATCCAATACTTGGCACTGCTGTACTGGTTTTTACGATGCTTGTGGATTCAGGGGTGAAGCTGACCGTATACGACCTGACCGGGCGAGTGGTTCACTCCATTAACGGTGAATACGAGCCTGGAGTATACGAGGTAATACTGGACGGTCTGGCCAGTGGTGTGTACTTGATCCGGATGACCTCGGAAGAGTTTACGGCGACGCAGCAATTCGTCGTGATCGAATAGCGCCGGTCTCTATGCCTGATGGAACACTTTCGTTCATGCCGCCACTCGCAGGTGCCACCAGTCCTATCTTGACAGCTTTCGCCTTGTAACGACGGACCAGTTCGACCAGGTAGCCTATGTCCTGCCCTTACAATAGGAAAGTGGATTTTCCTTAATCCCATACCTTCTCCAAAAACAGATCATCCGTCCGAATAAACCTCCGATTCCTATCTGAAACTGACCATACTGCCCGAAACAATCGCAGACAAATTCCAGTGGCTCAGGCCTTTCTATTACCCACAAGTATTAGCCTGAGTCGCCAAGATCAACATCCGCAAACTCTTCAGAGGCCCGGCTCATCTCGTCTCTGGTCTTCATCGTGCTCTTTCACGTTGCTCATGTTATGAAATGATGTATAATATACATCTAACATATATTGAAAGGAACAGCAGTGAAAGACTTGATAGAAAGACGGAATGGACTCTTGAGGGAGTTTGAAAATTGTTCGGATTTTGTGAGGGGATCCATCAACAGCGTCTGTGCAAAATGCAACAGAGCACGCTGTATCTGTGATAAGAAGACTTCGCGAAGAGCTTACAGGTTAACTTATAAGAACAGTGAGCAAAAAACACGAATTGTATATATTCCGC
>JAIORS010000022.1 GCA_021108005.1 Candidatus Aegiribacteria sp. | reverse complement strand
TCTCTTCGGTAATACGGTTGTGAATATTACCACTTCGGCCATTGCGGCAACCATCGCAGCAGGGATGCTTCCCGGCAGCAAAGGCATCAGCCTGGCACTGGCCGTGGGTGTAACGACATTTCTTCTTCTGATTTTCGGTGAGATATCACCCAAAACACTGGCGGTGTCTCACGCTGAGAAATGGGCATCAAGAAGTTCCCTGGCGTTGCTGGTTTTCATGAGAATATGTACTCCCATCGCTTTTACTCTCTCTAAATTTTCGAAGTTCATCTCTAGAAAAATAGGCATCAAGAGTCCTGCCAGCAGGCTCTCCCGAGATGAGATAATAGCGATGGTTGAACTGGGTCAGTCAGAAGGTCTTCTCGGATCCGAGGGAGGAGCAACACTGAACCTTCTGACACTGAATGAATCGCAGTGCACCGATGTAATGAGACCAAGGTCGGAAGTGGCAGTTCTGAGGACGGGATGGAACGAGAAACGGTTCAGCGAAGTCATGAGAAGCACCGGACATACCAGATTTCCCGTACTGGACGGTCCCATGGAGAAGGTGGCGGGTTACATTGATTCCAGGGAGTATTTTACCTCCGGTGACGGAGAGCCCCTTAACATTCATCATCTTCCATCTTTTCCCGAGAATGCTCCTCTTGAAGCAGTTCTGAAGGGATTGAGGGATTCAGACGAAGAAACCGGTGCCGTATTTGACGAATATGGTGACTGGACAGGTATTGTCACAGTACATGATATCCTTGATTATTTCCTGTTCAGTTCCGCCCTGGAACCTGGTACCCTTCCCGAAGGCGTAAATGTAAAGGATGGATGGCTCGAAATACCTGCCGCAATGAAGCTCTCAACCCTTTCGGAGCTTACGGGAAAGGATTTTCGTGCCAGGTTCGCTGAAACATGCAGCGGGCTGGTTCAGGAGGTCACTGGAAGGATACCGTTAGAGGGAGAGGAAATTCAAATTTCGAATTATCTTTTCAGAATAACTTCCAGAGAGGGACCCAGAATGGATCGTATGGAAGTCAGGCTCATCAGCAAAGAGGAGCCTGAATCATGATGCTGTTTCTGTTTATTCTCGCGGTAATACTGGCAGCTTTTTCCAGCGGTGCGGAGTCCGCATTTTCTGCAGCTAGCAAAATAAGAGCTTACAGCCGCCTCAGGGAAGGCAAAAAATGGTCTCGTCTTTCACTGAACTTCATTGAGAATCCCCGCAGATATCTAACCACGACTCTTGTTGGAACGAATGTCGGCGTTGTTCTGGCATCAAGTATTACTTCGAGGTTTTCAGAAGGATTTGATATTCTCTGGGTTGAACCGGTTCTCATAACTTTCCTATCTTTCTTCATACTGATATTCGCGGAGTTGATCCCCAAACATCTTATGCTGGTATCGAAGGAAAGCGTGGTCTCGAACTTTTCATTCCCACTGCTTGTACTGAGAATAGTTCTATTTCCTGTTATCCTCATCGCCGATTTCTTTTCATCTTTGATTGTAGGCAGAACGAGTGATTCAGGCGTATTTGAAAGCAAGAGCGAAATTCTTGGGCTTCTTACCGATTCCTCATCGGATGCCGGGCACATCGCGGAGAGAATTCTTAGAATGAACGATGTGAGAATTGGTAATGTCATGAGGAAACTCAGAGGAATACCCGTTACCGGAATAGGAGAGACCAGGAATGCAATTCTTGAGAAGCTTATCGATACGGAGTACTCCTTTCTGCTGGTATGTGAAAAGGATGGCGAGACCATTCGGGGATATGTGGATGGCAATTCAATAGTAAAATCCAGCAGCGTACTCGATGGGAACGGGGTTGAGGGGTTACCTTATTTTGAAGCAGGGGATGATCTTATAAGTGTAACGGCAAAACTTAGGAGGTCAGACGCTCCCGCGGGGATCGTATTAGGAAAGACCGGGCAGCCCGCGGGTATTGCGATTCTGGATGATATTATAGATTCTTTACTGGGAGAAACGGGAACAGCTTCAAAAGTTGAAGTTTCGTCTGAAAAACTGATTGAGTGGTGCGATGGGAGAGCAGTTATCAGGTAAATTCGTATGGATGGGAGATGAAAACTCCCCGTTTTCAGGTTCCATTGATATAGACAGATGCAACCGAAGAGACTGCTTTGCAGTTCTTGTTTCTGGAGATCAGGACCCCGATAAAGTGCTGGAAACGATCAGAGGCTTTTGCGGTTCTGAAATTCCCTGGCTGGTGTACTGCTCGGATAATAACATCGAGCAGTGGCTTGATACCGGAGCTGCCGGGTTTATTCCGGCCGGAACATCGGAAAAGACCATTCGGGCAACTCTTCGTGGTATTTTAAAGCTCCTCGAAAACGCAAGCACAAGAAATCCTCTCTCGGGGCTTCCCGGAAATATCTCAATTACATCCAAAATTAAATCCGTTGTCATCGATGGGCACGGGCTGGCAGCTTACTTCGATATATCCGGTTTCAAACCTTTTAACGATTACTACGGCTTCAGCAGAGGAGATGCCGTACTCCGAGCGGTAGCGGCAATACTGACTGAGAACCTTCCGGCGTATTTTGTTGGTCATGTAGGCGGCGATGATTTTATAGCGGTAGGGAAAGGCGACGAATTTGTTGAGTCCGTCAAACGCGCCAGCAGAATTTTCAACGGAAGGGCCGGCGGTTTCTACAGTGGCAGAGATCACGCCGCGGGCGGAATCGAAGCCCTGGACAGATCCGGAGAATTCCGGTTCTATCCCATTATGGATCTTACCGTATCGGTAGTTGACGGAACCGAATGCAGCAGCGTGGAAGAACTTGCGCATCTGGCCGGACTTGAGAAGAAGAGACTTAAGGGAGAGCTCCTTCCCGATACTGTCGCGAGCTTTCTCAGCGGCGGGGATGGAATGCCCGGATATCAGGATTTCAGAAAATGGTTGCGGAATTCCGATCCCGATATTTTGCAGATCAAAGCTCTTATCGAATCAGCGGGTATCCTGGGAGATAAAAAAATGGCTTGTTGCCTCATTGAAATCCTCAGCAGTGAAAAGGATTACAAAGTCCGTAAGAGTGCTGCCAGGGCACTTGGGAACGTTGCGGGAAAGGATTCAGTGGAGGCTTTGAAGATTGCGATGAAGGATAGTAACGCACACGTCAGAACCGCTGCGACGATGGCGTTGCCATTTGTTCTGGGAAGCGAAGCGGGAGCCCTTCTGAAGGATGCCGTTAACGATGAAAATACCTGGGTTCGAAGGGCGGCTCTCCGGGGTCTGGGTATAAGCGGCTGGCAGGGAGCGGTAGAAATCCTGAAAAACGAACTTGGAAAACCGAACGGGGGGAGGTTCTGGCTGAACTTCAGACAGGAACTTGCCGCAGCTCTGGAAGGGGCTGCATTTCTTGGGAATCCGCTCCTGGCAGACTCGGTGGTTTCTATTCTCAGGGGAAATCCGGGTGTTGATAAAGAAACCATATGGAAAACGCTGATTACGCTCGGAGGACAGATCTGCGTTGATGAAATGCTGAAAGCAATTGACAGTAAAGACTATTTTGAACTTCTGCCGCAGCTTGACAGGTTCGATCCTGATGGACTGCCTGATAAATTGGTTGAGAAACTGGAACTATCTTTTATTTCTCTTGAACCCAAGAGACGCAGCGATCGCATACAGATTCTGAAATTCATTGGACGACTGGCTGGCAAAGCATCCGGTGAAACTTCGAATTGGCTCCTTGACAATCTTGACAAAAGCACTGATTCAGATGAATTTGAAGCTCTTCTGGAGACTCTGAAATCCAGAGAAGTCGCGCCCAGAGGCTACGATCTTGCGAGGATCGTTGACAAAATCGCGAAGAACAGATTAAAACTCACAAGAAAAGGTATCGTATCTATGCTCCGATGGGCTTCAATGGGTAATTATGCTCTTTCAAAAACCTATCTTGAAAAACTTATTAGACACGATTCCAGGGAAATAAGAATAGCCGCTGCGAGAACAGTAATCAGTCTTGCGAGAAAACAGGCGAAGCAGAACGTTTGATCTCATGCACGATCTATTGCGTTCAACTTCTGATGTAATTATTACTTATGCAAGTTATTCTACAGTTAAGTGTAATTACATCTGAAAGGAATAAGGTAGTGAAGTATATTATTCTGCTGCTTATAGCTGCTGTACCCGCATTCTCAGGAACCATTCACCCGGATCTACAGGATCTGATTCAGACCTCCGAGAAAACTGAACTCATTCCTGTTTTCATACTTGCCCAGGGAGAACTCGACACCGATTGGATCGATGCTGTCTCGGTGAATATGATTCGCGAGGAAAGACAGGAATTCGTTGTTGATGCGCTGAA
This sequence comes from Candidatus Aegiribacteria sp., assembly GCA_021108005.1. NCBI lineage: Bacteria > Pseudomonadati > Candidatus Aegiribacteria > Candidatus Aegiribacteria sp. The sequence goes on along the minus strand of JAIORS010000022.1, from coordinate 53,663 downwards.
GGATATTGCCGATGTATCCCAGAGGAGCATTATCAGAGAGCTTGGGATCTATACTACAGAAAGTGTTTGCAACATCGTCTCGCTCTGGTTGGCAAATGCTGTTTACTGCGAAGCGACACCTTCTGTTATCAGTCACATTGCTTCACGAAGTGATGTAACAGTCATTGAACGTGCAGCCCATGAAAACGCAGGGCTGATCTATCCCTACGATGTACGGGATGCAACACCGGAAGAACTCGGTAAGGCGATAACCTGGAGCGTTACAAAGATAAACGCTGACGATGTATGGGCCCTTGGTTATAACGGCAGTGGAGTCATAGTCGGTGTAATTGACACCGGTACCGACTACAACCACATGGATCTTCACAATAACATGTGGCACGATACTGCTGCAGGCTATCATTACGGATGGGATTTTTACAATGGGGATGATGATCCAATGGATGACCACGGTCATGGAACCCACACTTCAGGTTCTGTCTGCGGCTACGGTACAGAAGGTACCGAAACGGGTGTAGCTCCCGGCGCAACCTGCATGGCTCTCCGTATTAACTACTACAGCGGTGGCGAGTATACATGGATACAGGCCATGGAGTTCGGCACCGACAACGGCGCTTCAGTTCTTACTATGTCCCTTGGCGCTCCCGGAACCGGTAATGCTACGCTAAGAACCGCGGAAGAGAACCTTCTTACCGCTGGAGTTTACCATAGTGTCGCAGCCGGCAATAGTGGCCCTGGCGCAGGAACCATTCTTTCCAGCGGAGACTGCCCGCCTCCATGGTTCCACCCCAATCAGACATACCATGGGGGACGGAGCGCGGTTGTTACTGTAGGATCTACAAATAGCAGCGATGTTATAGCGGGTTCCTCAAGCCGAGGACCCGTCGGCTGGTGGGGCTCCGTATCTCCCTGGAACGATTACAGTGATACGGAACCTCTTATCGATCCTGACATCTGCGGACCGGGAGTAGATGTGGTAAGTACCTGCTGGGGCGGTGGATATACAACCATGAGTGGAACATCGATGGCTACTCCGCACATTGCCGGTGTTGCTGCGCTCATACTTGATGCGAATCCAGCGCTGAGTGTGGCCAAGATCGACAGCATTATCGAAGTGACGTCACTTGATCTCGGGGCCAGCGGGAAGGACAACACCTACGGCGCTGGAAGAGTAGACGCGCTTGCAGCTGTTCAGGCCGCACTTGTGGTTGGTATTGAAGATGGCCCACAGTCTGCTGATCCCGCGGGAATTCTGATCAGCTCTATCAACCCCAACCCTGTTCATGGCCTGGCTTCTTTTGAAATTTACACCGAGGATACAGGAATGATTGAGATAGGTGTTTTCGATATATCGGGCCGCAGGATTGCGATTATCAGTGCTGAAGAAATCGCTTCAGGAACCCATGCCTGCAGCTGGATGGTTCCCGAAACAGTGGGGAACGGTATCTACTTCGTTCGTGCCAAATTAAACGATACTACCGTTTCATCAAGGATGACAATTATTAGGTAGAGCTGTTTGAATAAGAAGAGGGCACCCTATTGAAGAGTGCCCTCTTTCTGGTACCGGAGGAGGGACTTGAACCCTCAAGTCCACAAGGGACAACGGATTTTGAGTCCGCCGCGTCTGCCGATTCCGCCACTCCGGCATAATTCTAAAAAACGCTTTCAGTAAACGGAGATCACTGCCCCGGGGAATATGAACGATTACAGAGAGAGAATGCAAGGGCTTCCAAACTGATGAAAGAATATTTCATCTTGACAAATGAGCCTTTTTGAGATAAATTCGTTCTCTTATCGGGCCCATAGCTCAGTTGGCTAGAGCCACCGGCTCATAACCGGTCGGTCCCTGGTTCGAGTCCAGGTGGGCCCACCAGTATCATTTTGCCTGGAAGGGCGGGTAGCTCAGTTGGCTAGAGCACAAGCTTCACACGTTTGGGGTCGCAGGTTCAAATCCTGTCCCGCCCACCATTCCATGAAGCGGAATAAGTGGTGCTGTGATTATGTACTATGATGCATGCATCAAATTTGAAACCGGTTTTAACGGGGTACCCTCGGGGTACCCCATTTCTTTTTGTTGAACGTATGGGGGTAGTAACGATGAGAGAGGATCTTAAGAAAATATTGCTTTTACAGGACGTTGATTCCCGTATAGATCGAGTATCTGCGGAAATGGATGAAATCCCCCGGGAGAAGCTGATCCATGAACGGGAACTTAAGTCGCAGAAAGCGGAATACGAGAAGGAAAAAAGAAAACTGGAGGAAACGAGGGAATCCAGCAGAAAATGCATCGAAAACAAGGAAGCTCATGAGAACAGGATGGCTGAATTCAAGGGCAAGCTTCTTGAGATGAAAACGAACGATGCCTACAGAGCCATGCTGGAACAGATCGAATACGCCAGGAACAAGGTCAGCGGTCTTGACAGTCAGATAATTGAAAAGATGTACGAAGAGGAACAGGGCGAGAAAGATCTGGAAGAAGCCAGAAAAATATGGGAGCGAAACAAGAAGAGATCGGAGAAAAGACAGAATATCCTCGAAGGACAGCTTGAAGTTCTTAAGGAGAACATTGAAGAACTGATGGCTGAAAGAAAAGTCACAGCTTTGGATATCGGTAAGCGTATGCTTGACAAGTACGAACAGCTTCACGCAAAAGGCAGGGGTCTGGTAGTTGTGGGGCTTCAAAACGGAACCTGCGGAGGCTGCCTGACCAATATACCGCCACAAACCGCTGTTGAGATAAGCCAGGGTGAGACTTATATCTGTCCAATCTGTGGACGATTTGTGATATGGAAAAATGACAGCTCCATGGCAGGAGCAAAATAACTATATTTTACTATAGGGTCAGGTGAGTGGTCGCCCCCCACCAGGGGGAGGAAAGTCCGGGCTCCACAGGGCGGGACACCGGGGAAATCCCGGTTCCGGCGACGGAAAGAACGTGCCACAGAAACGAAACCGCCCCCGATGTGTTTTGCAGGTCTATTCCAATTGAATAACGATGCTATTGTCGGGGGTAAGGGTGAAAAGGTGGGGTAAGAGCCTACCGGGATGCTGGTAACAGCGTTCGCATGGTAAACCTTGTCCGGTGCAAGGCCGAATAGAGAGGGAGGTCTCTTAGAGACCAGGGAGCTGCCCGTTCCCTTTGACCTCCGGGTTGGTCGCTAGAGGTGTCAGGCAACTGGCATCCCAGATGGATGACCACTGCCGCCTTATGGCGGAACAGAACCCGGCTTACAGCCTGGCCCTTACTATTTTGGAGGAGTTTTGAGGAAACGCTGGGTAGCCAGACCTGCGCCTGGATTGAATATCAAAGAAGCAAGTAACCCTCGCAATCTTCCGCAATCCATTTCTCTTCTTCTGACGAGGCGGGGATTATCTGGCGAAAAACTGGACAGATTTCTTCATCCGGATATGAATTCGTTGTCTTGCTGGCAGGACATCGGAGGAGTCCGCAAGGCCGCTGAACGGATCGTTCACGGGATTCAGAATAATGAAAACATCATGGTTCACGGCGATTTCGATGCCGATGGAATTACAGCCACCACAATAGTCTACATGGGGCTGCGATCACTCGGAGCCCATATTGACTACTTTATTCCAGACAGGTTCGAAGACGGATACGGATTGGGCGAATCCAGTATCGAAGTATGCAAGGCTGATAATACCAATTTGTTCATTACCGTTGACTGCGGTATCACAGCTGCCGGATATGTTGAAAATTTAAAGAGCATGAACGTAGATACTATCATCACCGATCATCATCAGCCCGGAAGTATCCTGCCTGATGCCGAAGCAGTTGTTGATCCCGTGCTGGATGGTGATACTCCTTACTCAAAACTTGCCGGTGCCGGTGTTGCCTGGATGGTTGTCAGAGCTGTTTACGATCTTCTTGACGCCGATAAAGAATATCTTCATGAACTGCTCCAGCTTGTGGCGATAGGTACAGTGACAGATGTGGTGGAGCTTATCGATGACAATAGAATTCTGGTCTCCGAGGGTCTGAAGCTGCTTCGCACAAGGACGTTACCAGGTATATCCGCTCTCGCAGAATCCTCGTCTGTTGATATTCAGCAAATGAATTCAACGGATCTGGCATACTATCTTGGACCCAGGATCAATGCTTGCGGTCGGATAGGTCACGCGGAGGACGCGGTTAAGCTGCTTCTCGCGGGTAGCAGTGAAGAGGCGGGGGAATTGATAAAAACCGTGGAAGAATACAATCGGATACGTAGAAAACTGGACAGTGAAATTGAAGAACATATTATTCAGCTTGTTGAGGCTCTTGATAATCCTTCTTGCATCGTAATGGCGGACGAAGGATGGCACCGGGGCGTAATAGGAATAGTCGCATCGAGGCTTGTTTCAAGGTACGGTGTACCATCGATTATAATTTCTATCGAGAAAGGCAACGGTTATGGTTCTGCACGAAGCGTTCCAGGAATACCGATTTATTCAATTCTCACCGGAATACAGGCGGAACATGGGATAATGGATAGTCTGGGAGGTCATCCGATGGCAGCGGGTTTCAGGATCCCAACAGGCAACATCTCCATTCTCAGAGAAGAGCTGATCAGCATTCTTTCGGGAACGGAGTGGGAAGCGCGTCTGGGTTCGGTTCTTTATATTGACGGTAAACTCGAGGAACAGGATTACAATGCTAAAACTCTGCGAGCTATAGAAATACTTGAACCATTCGGAGAGGGCAACAAAAAACCCGTATGGTTGGCAAGGGGAGCCTATCCTGTACAATGGAGAGCGGTCGGGAAAAGCGCGAAACACCTCAGCTGCAATTTCAGAATTGGTTCAGCTGTTCATAAGGCTATCGGTTTTAACATGGTGAACAGCCAGTCACTGTTCAACGGAAAAGTTGATCTCGCGTTTACTCTGGCACTGGATACCTATCGCGGGGACGGAAGTATACAGCTTATTCTCAAGGGTATCCGCAAGCATAGGAAGGCTGCAAATTGAAGTCAGCCATTTCGGAGAAAATAGACGATGTTTTCAGCGGAAATATTCTGAATTCTTCAATTCCGGAATATTCGGTAAGACCCCTCCAGGTGAAATTCGCTCAGGCGGTAGGTTCCGCAATGGATACAGGGGGTATTCATCTCTTCGAGGCCGGAACCGGGATCGGTAAAAGCCTTGCGTACATTATTCCCGCTGTGCTGTCCGGCAGAAAGATATTCATATCAACAGCAACGATAACCCTTCAGGACCAGCTGGCCAACAAGGACGCTCCGGCTGTGCTTTCGGCACTGGATTCCGATGCTCTGGTAAGTGTGTTGAAGGGGAGAAATAATTACCTGTGCCTGAGGAAATGGAAATCGGGGAGCCCATCATTCAGGATTGAAAGCGATTTTGAGCGGTGGGCCGAAACAACGGAGGACGGTGATATCTCATCTTTCCCGGAAGAGCTTCCTTCCCAGGTATGGAGGCATTTTAGATCTGACCATCTTGACTGCATCGGATCTTCCTGCAGTTTCAGGGGTGCCTGTCATTTTTTCAGAGCAAGAAATCAAGCCAGGAAATCGGACATTCTTATTCTGAACCATCATCTGCTGATATCCGGACTGATGGCCGATGAAGTACTTCCCGGAGCCGATGTGCTTGTAATAGATGAGGGCCATCGACTTGAGGACGCAGCAAGCTCCTGCCTGGGTCTCTCACTTGGTGAAGGCATGCTTATACCGATTTTCGATGGAATTGCTTTCAGCGAGCTGGATACGGTGAAAAAGGCTTCTCTTCTGGAAAGAACCAGGCAGTTGTCCGCCGCAATTGCCGATCTTACCGACGGGATAAAAGAAACATCCGTGTGGGATCCTGTTGATAACAGTGAGGGACTTCTAAACGTTCAAAACATCGCCAGACAACTTGTTTCCGATGTTGAAAAAATAGAGGATATGCTCCCTGTTGCGCAGGCTGCCTCTGCTGTTGTACTTACATCCGGTGGATTTCTGGATATCAGCACAGAGGAGTATTGCTGTTTCGTGGAAACCGGTCGAAAACAGCATGTTTTGAAGGGTGTACCTCTGAATATCGGACCAGATCTGATCGATACGGTATACTCGAGGTTTGATACTACTATTCTGACTTCAGCCACGCTGACTGTAGCCGATGAATTTGATTTTTTCCGCAGCAGGCTTGGGGCATGGGATGCCCTTTCAAAAAGCTTTGGAAGCCCTTTTGATTACTCTTCACAGGCTGTCTTGTCCATACCTGACAATCTTCCTCCTCACAACTCACATGAAGATCTGGCCATGGCCGCCTGGGGATGGGGCAAAAAAATCGCAGAGCAACTGAATGGAAGGACTCTCATGCTGTTCACCAGTTACAGAAACCTGAAACTGGTAAAACAGATAGCTGAAAAGGAGCTTAATCCCGACATAAGGCTTTTTGTTCAGGGCGAGATGTCAAGGAATGGTATACTAAAGGATTTCAGAGAATCGAGCAGGGCGATTATTCTGGGTACTTCCTCATTCTGGGAAGGCGTTGATCTTCCCGGAAGCATGCTTCAGGCAGTCATTATTGACAGGCTTCCCTTCGCTTCTCCGGGGCATCCTCTTATCAGGGCGCGAATGGAGCTGATAGAAAAGCATGGGGGAAGTTCCTTCGGACAGTATTCTCTGCCCCTGGCTGCAGTGCGCCTCAGGCAGGGGGTGGGAAGGTTGATCAGGTCGCTTGATGATACCGGAGTTGTAATGATCATGGATAGAAGAATTCTTACGAAGAACTACGGCAGTGTATTTTTACGATCCATTCCACCCTTCAGGATAGTCTCGGAGAATCAGGTTATGGACTTCGTATTGGAACACTGTTCCTCCTCAGGTGTATCATCAATGAAGGGTCTTACGGAAAAGCAGGATCAGGATGAATAATTATGTTTTTTGACGGAATATCAGGTTCTTGCCTGAAATGCTTAATGGCACCATATTTGCCATCTACTATTCGAATAATATGTAACAATACACTTCTTGCATCATCTGCTTAATGGAGGAAAGAATGATGAGAATAATGTTCGCGACAGTATGCCTGATTCTGCTGGCCTGCGGTATCGCGGTTGCTTCGGAGGATTCCGAATCCGCAAGAGTCGGTATAGTACCTTTCGGTTATAGTGGTTCTGATGCCCGGTGGGTTAGCGAGAAACTTTACGACGCTCTTAAGGATATTTTTGAGGAGAGTCCCGATTATTCCTTCATTTCCGATAATGATCTTGACGATGCATTCGAAAATCTGGGTTTCAATCCATCTGATTTCGAATACGGAGTTCCACCGGACTTTGTCGCTGATGCCGGTATTGCTCTTGGAGCAGAGATAATACTCTACGGTAACATAGCCCCTTCTGGAGATGAATTTCAGGTTTACTGGAATGTAAGTATACCCGTTTCAGGTAACACGATTAACGCGGATCCTGCCATGGTTCCGAAGAACTCCGATCCCGTGAAAGAACTTGCTGAAAGCATGATTGATGAGATTTCGGAGCTCGTTGGCGGCAGAATACAGCAGGCGCTTGACCAGGCCGCATTCAGTATCCAGATGAAAAACTGGTCCATGGCTATCATGTTCCTGAACCAGGCACTTTCCGTTGACCCGTCTCTACTTGAGGCAAGATTCCAGCTTGCTGATATCTACCTAGAGGCAGAAGTGGATTCAGTGGACAAAGCCCTCGATATGTATGAAGAGATTCTCGCTGAAGACGAAACAAACGCAGACGCGTTAACCGGAATCGGAAACGTACACCTTGCTCAGGATGATGCCGCCAGCGCGAAAATTTACTTTGAGAATGCTGTGGATATCGATCCGGAGAATGCGGATGCTTATCTCGGACTGGCTGAAGCATATCAGGCACTTGGAGAGCTGGATCAAGCAGTTGCGAGCTTCGAGACAGCACTTGCGTCCAATCCGGATAACCTTTCTATTAAATTCCCACTTTGTCTTCTCTATTTCCAGACGGAGGAGTACTCCAAGGCTATACCCTATATGGAGGAAATACTTGCTGTAAACACTAATATGAGCGGCCTCAGGCAGCGTCTCATACAGTCCTACGTGAAGATAAGCGATTACGGAAAAGCTGCTGACAATGCGGTGATCTATCTGGAATCAGACCCGGATAATTCACAGAAGATTCTCTACACCGCACAGGTAGAATCCTGGGCTGGCAGAACAACCAGCGCTGTCAACAGGCTGGAATCTCTTATCTCAAGTACTGGAAACAGAGAAGCGTATATACTTCTTGCGTCAATCTACCGTGACAGCGGACAGCGGGGTGCAATGCAGGGCGTGTTTTCCCGCCTCAGCAACTCCTATCCTAATGATCCACTTGCCAACTATATGATGGGGGCATTCTACTACCAGAGCGGCTCAAACAAGGCTCGCATATCGGAACTTGTTTCCGAGAATATACCCACATGGCAGAATGCTATAACCGATTTGAACACTGCAATATCGTACCTGTCGCATGTAACCGGATACAGGGCAGGAAGCGCCCAGAACATGGTGCAGGCTGCTAATAATTCTATCTCTCTCTGCCAGGAGAAGATCGACAGAGTTGAGAGGTACAGTCAGTAAACTACTAAGATACACTCTGTAAACTATCGCCGGCATGGTTACGACCAGCCGGCGATTTTCTTCTAGATTCTGTAATCTGAGAAAGCCATTCTATCCTTCTGTTCGGATATGTTTTCAAGTATCTCAACGATGTCCGGATCGTATATGAGTCCGGCTCTTCTTTTGAGTTCGAGAATGGCATTATCCAGTGACTGGTTAGATAGATTAGCCGCGAAATTGCTGGAAACCGATAGAATTCTTGAGATAGCAGGGATTGATTTTCCATGCAAATTATCAGGTTTTCCGGATCCGTCGTAGTTCTCGGTCAAATGTCTTATTCCCTCGACAACTTCAGGAGGCAGTTGAAACTGGATTCTGACAGGATCAGATGAAAAAGCTTCATGCCAGTCCTCCTCTGCCTTTTCCAGAATTGTGGCTGTCAGATGAAGCATGGCAGCCATTTCAATATCCTCAAGCGCATCGGTTGTCATCCCCATTTTTCGTCCTATTTCCATCGCAATATTCGCAACGATTCTACTGTAGCCGGTCTGTCTGCTGTCCGACATATCAAGGGAGTATACCATCGCTTCAAGACATTTCCAGCCGCTCTTGAATACGTTATCCCGGAGTTCGAGATTTTTCAGTACCGTTTCGGTCTGCAGTATGAAGATCTCAATGCGTTCTTTATCCAGTGTTGTCTTTGGTGAAGGCCATACTTCCAGAAAGAGGCCTTCCTCTCCCTTTCGAGACAGAGGGATTGTTCCAGAGGTTTCAAAGCCGGTGGGATATGTCATTGAGATGTTCTTCCAGGTTACTCTCACAGCTTCCGGTTCAGATGCCTGAAACCAGAAATTTGCGAGAATTCTCAGGGCTTCAATTGGAGTGTCAAGGTTGGTGAGGATCTCAGAGTGTTTGCTCAGTTCTTTATCTAGAAATCTGGTTCTTGAATAGGAGAATCTTGCTTTGTCCAGAAGCATTGACAGCCCTGTTTGAAATACAAGTATAGTAATCACGCCTGCAATAAGATTCCATTCCCAAACATTTGAGGAAAGATTTTCAGTCTGCAATGCAGCGGGAAGAAGAAAGAGGATGAAGAATCCGGGATAGATAACCGATCTGACATATTTACTGAAAGTCCGCTTCATAACTTTCATTCCGGAGGCTTCGGTTAAGAATCCGAGAAGCTGATTCAGAAATACCACTATCAGTACCGCAACTGAAAGTGCTGCAGCGGTCAGGTATTCGTTTCCAAATATCCTATCGCGGAATTGGTAAAGTACGAAAGCTGTAATTCTTAAGGACAGAAGACATACCAGCGCAGTTTTAATTGAGTTGAGAAAACAGTTTCTGGATGTTTCACCAATTCTGACTGTATAAATGAACATACCGGTAAAGACGGATAGAATGAAGCCTGTTTCCTGCAGAACCGTATACCCGGTCAGTGCCATGTATCCCTGAAAGACAGGAAACAGAGTCACAGGATATCCTGTTGTTCTGTGGCTCTGCATCCCTATAGTGTAAATGAGTCCGATCCATATGCAGGACAGCATGAAGTATTCATTGACGCCCGGAAGCAGAACATGCTTAACAGGTACCCACAGAATAAGCAGAAGAACTGCTGCTCCGGTGAAAAGAGTCAATCCACTGTCTGTATCATTTGAAGTCATGCCATGCTCACTTTTTCGTTTTTGAGTATCGATTCAAGTGCGCTGACGATCCTTGAATCGAACTTACTTCCCTCTTCCGCTCTTATAGATTCAAGCGCGTTTTCGCCCCCGGATATTGAATGGTACGATCTGTTGCTTGTAATCGCATCATAGGTATCGGCTACTGCAACGATTCTTGCCATGAAAGGAATATCCCCATTGCGAAGGCCATCCGGATATCCATTTCCATCGAGTCTTTCATGATGGCTTCTGATTATTTCTACCACTTCTTCGTAACCTGATAATCCGGAGACAATTCTTGCGCCTTCTTCGGGATGAGCTTCCATGATTTCCCGTTCTTTTTTTGTCAGAAGGCCTCTTTTGGTGAGAATTGATGCTGGTATTGCCAGTTTCCCGATGTCATGGAGTATTGCAGCGACACGCAGTGTTTGAATGTTCTCAGGGGAAAGGTGTAGATACTTGCCGAGTGAGTATGAAAGGTTGGCAACTCTCAGCGAATGACCGTGAGTATAATTGTCCTTTGAATCGGCCAGCCGCGCAAGCATAACCGCGGCAGCAAGAAATGACCTTTCGCTTCGCAGGGCATGACCCACTGTCTCCCATGAATGAACCAGTAAAAGCACAAGGTTTTCGAGAAGATTGAAAGGTATCTTCTGGAGGATATCTTTTTCAGGACCGGAGAACACAATTATCACATCTTTATTATCCGTTAATCCAAGAGCTGTCCCCTTGATGCTCTTCACTGAAAAGTTATTTGTAAACTGGCTTTTGGAGGGTATGGTGCCTGTAACATCGTTCTTCATACAACAGGATTGTTCATCCGAGCTCCAAAGAATCCAGTCATAGGTTCCAGTTGATCTGGTGAGTGCTCTTATGCGGCTGCCTGAATACTTGAAGATATTATTCTGCAGTATGTAGATGTACTCAATATATGAAGATGATTTCATCAGGCGTGCGGCCAGTCTGTCCTGGAGGCTAATCTCTTTTATTCTCTGTGCATTCCACTGATTTTTCCTGTTTATGGACCTTCCGATGAAAGAGAAACCGGTCAATCCTACAGAAGCCAGTGCGGCTCCGAGAACGTCAGCTTTGATAACCATGATTACAGTCATGAGTGAGAGGGGGATAGCGGCTATATATGAAATCAGTATCCATCCTGAAAGTTTACTGATATCTGATCCCTTTACAGAGAATATTATTGTGATGATGACCTCAATTAAGATCAGAACAGGTAGAACTGAAATAGTAATCATCTGGACGGGAACTCCGGGATTTAGTTTCTGGTATACGACAGGACCGAATTCAAGCAGTAGAACCATAAGAATTCCAGAAGTGACGTACCGCCAGAATTGTCTGCTCGATACAGTTCTTCGAAGAGCAGCGCCTGCGACAACGGAGGCAAGGGCGAAATAGACAGTTGGATTATGTGGACAGAGAAAGAAGAGGGATAGAATAAAAACTCTATTCAGTGAGAATTCGAAGGAAGGTGCGGACAGCATCGGGAATCCTCCGGTTACAGCACTGCCAAGGGCCAATATCGCAAGAAGGATCATGGAATCGTGCCCGATTCCAGCTGTTACTTCAAGAGTGCTGTTGCCAATAATCTCGGATATCTGCACAATCATTATTCGTTTACTCCCGACGCGAATACCTGGACCAGAACCAGTTGCCATTCGTATTCTGAGGTTTCCACTGCTCCCGATATTCCCATATGGGTATAAGCTTCAGCCATGCAGGTCTGAAGATGGAAAGGGCTGATAAGAATCATTGACCATGCCTCCTGATATCCTCTTCCTCTTCCGATATTCTCACCGTACACTGATATACTCTGTGAAAGGATTTCTGGCAGGCTGCCGGTATTGAGACCGAAATGTGAAAACGATCCGGAAAACGCAAGGTTTTCCGCTCTTATAGAGGCGAGACTGTCAAGTGTTCCGCTGGGCTGCAGAATCTGTATCCCCTTGCTGTGTCTTATACTGTTCAATTCACGAAATACTTCCGATGGGCTGTCAGCCTCGGAACCGGTTATTCTCATTGTGCCGTTGAATACATCTGCTGCTGTTCCGCCTGCAATAATAGGAAAAAGAAGCTCAATAGACGGTCCTGAAGATGTCTGTTGCATAACCTCTACCCAGTAGACTCCTTTCAGTGGAGTGTTAAACAGGAATCGGCCCGCTGAATCAGGGCAAATTTCAAATACTTCGAGATTCGGCGTTCCTATAGCCGTCTGAGGTTCGCTCAGCAATTCGTATCCGTCAATGAAGAAGAACGCTTGAGAGCCAACTGCAACTGCCGGTTGCAGATTGGAAGGCAGACAGATATACTGAGGAGCAGTAACCAGAACCATATCCCCATCGGGAGTCCAGGGGGCAGCTCCGTAATACCTGTATTTCCCCGAAGTATCCATAAGTAAAGCTGCCATTTCATCGCTGTCTCCTGGAAGCAGCCTTACACTGGTAAGAAGACCGAACCAGTTATTGTAAGCAGCCAGGATGGTAAATCTTCCCCCTGACGGAATATATCCAAGAAATGATATGTCAGAGGCGAGGCTATCAAGCTGTGGGATTCGCTGAGGAGACACACCTGCCTCAGTTCTTACCGAACACAGGAATATGGATATCACAACTGCTGAGTAAAAACAAATTCTCATATATTTCATTATACTTGAAAATACTCTTTGACAAAAGAATGAAAAGAGGGCATTAACTTGAGAATTCTTCTGGCGCAATCCCCCACAGGCCGTCCTGAGGCTCCGATTTTCCCCATCGGACTGGCCTTTCTCGCGGGTCAGCTTTCGCGTCACGAGGTCAGAGGGCTGGATCTTAGCCTGGACAATGACTACAGAACAGTATTGCATGAAGCAATTCATACCTTTAATCCCGACATTATAGCGATATCCCTGAGGAATATTGATGACAGTTCGTATCCGGTTACCTACTCCTATGTAAAACCTTTTGCTGAAATAATGAAGGTACTTGAATCCTGGGATGGAATTGTGATAGCTGGAGGCACAGGGTTCTCGATATATTCGGATATCATTATGGAGCAGTACTCCAGAATCGATTATGGAATACCCGGTGAGGGAGAGATAATATTCCCCGAACTTATAGATCACCTTGAGAGGGATACTATGGTAGAAGGATGGAATGGCGGGAGGATTCTGCCCTGGAAACCGGCGGATCTCGGGAAACTGTCATCTCCGGATTACAGATTTATTGATGTATCCTCTTATACACTTCCTGACGCAATAGGTATACAGAGCAGAAGAGGTTGTGCCTTTGGCTGCACTTACTGCACATATGGATATTTAAGCGGGGCTCGTATCAGAGAGAGACCTGTAGACCAGGTCATCAGGGATGTCACGGAACTTATGAGTCTGGGAGTATCCCGATTTCAGTTCGTTGATTCCGTATTCAACGCTCCGGAGAAATATTTTGAAGAACTGCTTGAAGCTCTTGAGCAAGCTGACTGCGAAATATCCTGGAGTGCATGGATCGATGAGAACATAACACGTAAACAGCTTGAGAGAATGAAAATTGCAGGTGCTGTAAAGGTTGACTTCTCTCCGGATGCAATAACAGATAAGGGCCTGAAAATGCTCGGGAAAAGGATGAAAGCTGCGGATCTTCTACCTGCTGTAAGATCTGCAAGGGAGGCGGGGCTTCAGGTCGGTATTAATTTTTTCAATGGTAATCCCTCTGAGGGATTTTGGGCTTTCCTCGTGAAAATCTGGTTCATGCTCAGGGTAAGACTTACGCTCGGGTGGAAGTCGACATTTGTGAATATCGGTACGATAAGGGTATACGCACATTCTCCACTTGCGGAATATCTGAAAAGAAAAGCCCGGGTAGACGAAGAGTGTACCTTTTTTGAGCCTGTGTTTTACAAAAAACATGGTCCTGGAGATTGGCTATACAGACTTTTCCAGAGGATACGGAGAATGAGACATGACTGATACAGAGAACGGTTTCAGATTTGGTCTGATAGGCTGGCCGTTAGTTTTTTCTCTGTCACCACTGATTCATGAAGAGTTCTTCAGGTCATCCGGTTTAAGTGGTGAATATGCACCCTATCCTGTTTTTCCAAACAGATTCACGAAATCGGTTTCAGAATTGTTCAATAGCGGCATCACCGGCCTGAACGTTACTTATCCTCACAAGGCAGCGGCTGCGGAAATGTGTAATGAGATAAGTAATGATGCAAAAGGTTCAGGAGTAATAAACACGATGAAAGCGGTTGGCCGGCATATTGCCGGTTACAACACAGATATTTACGGTTTCGACCGCTGTATCGATGATAATGGTCTTATCGAACCTTTTTTCATTGTTGGCAGCGGAGGCGCAGCCCGCGCAGTAGATTACGTTATGCACAAGAAGCATTTGCGATATGGGTTATACTGCAGGAATCCCGAGAACTGGACTGGCTTTTCCTCCGCTATGAAACTGGATGAGCTTAACGATGCTTTAAGAAGAACTGACGGCGGGACTGTGGTGAACGCAACTACACTTGGATGGAAAAACGATGATGCATTTCCGGTGGAGAAATCACTGCTTGAGAACAGAATATTCGCTGACATGAATTACAACAGAAACTGGCACTGGAGAAACGATCTTCATGTTAATCAGGTGGAAGTATATACAGGGGAAGTCATGCTTGTGAATCAGGCTGCGAGATCCTTTGAAATATGGACGGGTATTGCACCTGATATTGATGAGGTTCTTGAAATGGTGCGCAAGAGACTTGAAGAAGGGTCGTAACGACTGTTGAAAATTGATAATAACTGGATTGAGAAATGTTTGAATCATGGTTTTGCGAAGGATGATCTGAAAGCTGTTCTCCTGTCATCCGATTCCGAAGCTGACCTGCTTTACGGAGCTGCAAGGGAAGTAAGAAAGAAATATTTTGGAGAAAGAGCCTTCATCAGGGCTGTTATAGAATTCGCGAACACCTGCAGGTGCAGTTGCCTGTACTGCGGCATGCGTGTTGAAAACACAGAAGCGCCAAGGTTTACACTTGAACCGGACGAGATAGTTTCCGTTGCCCGGAGGGCAAGGAAAAACGGTATCAAAACTTTCTTTCTGCAGGCTGCGGAGAGCGAAGAGTACAATGCGGAATGGCTTGGAAGCGTAATCAGTAGAATATCCGAGATGGGGATGATGGTTTTGCTGTGTGTGGGTATTCATAATGTGAATGACCTCGATATATGGTACAGGGCGGGGGCGAGGAAATTCATATTGAAGCATGAAACCTCCAATGCAGACCTCTTCTCGAAGATGAAACCTGGATTTACCCTTTCGAAGAGAATTGAGTGGTTGCGGACCCTTAGAAAACACGGGTATCACATTGGCTCCGGACCTTTGCTGGGCCTGCCGGGGCAGACGATAGACTCACTGGTTGATGATCTGTTTCTAATGAAGGAGCTGAAAGTTGAAATGTCAAGTATTTCAGTGTTCCTTCCAGCCCGGGGTACGCCTCTTGAAGATCATCAGGTAGGAAATGTGGACCTGGGGCTGCGGTTCATCGCAGCCATGAGGCTGTACCTTAAGAACACTCTCATTCCTGCCACCAGTACTTTCGAGCGGTTGAGGGAGGATGGACAGCTGAAGTGTTTCAACGCAGGAGCGAACGTAATTACTGTGAACATGACACCACCGAGGCTGCGCGATGACTACGAACTGTATTCTGAGAGGTTCTATGTAGGGCTGGAACATGCCAGAAATACCATTAAACGGGCAGAGCTTCAGGAGACTACAGAATCAGACCTTCTTGGGAGAATAGTGTAATCCACTTGCATGCGATGTGAAAGAACGTGCATACACCGCGCTAAATTAGTCATAATATGTAACAAATATGTGAATAAATTGGCTATATTCATCTTTCCGGATATGGTAAGTTTCTTGCATCTATATTAATTGTTATGAAAAGAAAAAAAGACAGATCGTTTAACAAGACTTCAATGGGAACAGCTCTTGGCCTTACCGCGGCTGCTTCCGCATCCGTTCTGCTTTCTATATCACTTCTATTCGGATACGTCTCGAAAGTATCTGAAAGACAGAAAACGATGGAAAAATCGGCGCAGGCAGAATTATCACACGATGCAGCAGTTGAATATGCCGAATTCATGTATGCTTCCAGCAGGATATCTCCTGAGGATTCCATCCCGCCTGTTGAAACCGGTGGAATGGTATCGCAATTCCGGATTATTGAATCTGCACCAGTCGAAAGCAGAACACTTCGATACGAGTTTCCAGGGATTTCCGGATTATCAGTTGTTCCATCCCGCAGTGGTCTACTGGTTGCGGGAAATACGGATGACAGTATTCTGGTATATCTGAGAGAACTGGATGCGGTAAGGAACAGACCAGGTTTTCCAATAGCGATTTGTTCCATACCGGACAGCTGGATTTTAAAGGAGTGCATGCCCAATATTGAACCTCTCTGTGTCCTTGCCTGCGATAACCCTACGGTTGATGTTCTTTTCACCATATCCGGTGATGGCACATCATCATCCTATTCTCTTGGGGATTTAGGGATTTCAGAACATTCGGTTATCACCACAGGCCTTACAGAATCAGGTCCTGTAGTTGTTATAACTGATGGACTTAACGCAGGGATTGCCATTGAACTCGATACCGGAGAAACCAGATATCTGTATTCTGTATTCGGAACATGTCCTGTGATTATGCCGGATGGAAGAATATACGGTGAAACGTCGCCTGATGGATCTGCGGTTTTCATACTCGATCCTCCTGTGATTAAAGATGTCTTTTTCGGAGATTTTGATCTTGACGGGAATTACGATACGGTTTGGGCAAGCCAGGGATGTCTCGCCTGCATATCTTCGGCCAGAGGAATGCTTATTAAAGATGAATTAGATTCCGCTGAGTTAATCGCATGGGGATATATCGAAGGCAGACAAGGATTGGGAGGACTATGGAATCATGAGGATTCGGAGATACGCTGGAGGAAGTATCTTATAAATGGTTTTCAAAATCTTGATAGTTACAGCGCGGTTCTCAAAGAGTACAAAGGAAGAATTTATTCTTATCGGAATACTTTAACTGGTAACAGAAACGATAATCTTGAAATAGTCAATTCCGATTCCTCGAACCGGAGCTTATTCTCGATTGACAGAGGCATTCCGGAGGATTTCAATGGTTCGGGGGGAATTGATGTAGCTGTCATCTCAGAAGAAACTCTGCTGCTGTATCTGGATCCGTCCGGATCCGAAGACGTTCTGGTGGAACTGGAAATTTCAACAGGTATACCCGGTGAGGAACCCGTTCTGGACAATACATATACATTCAGAGTTGGTTCTTCGAATAGAGACAGGATGGTTTTATCAACACCGGTGTGGGGGGGCAGGGGATGATGAATAGAAATCATTTTTCCCTTCAGAAAGCGTTGCTTCCAGCGATAGCCCTGATACTGATTGTCTCCGCAATCCTGTTCTCCATGAAATTTTTCATTTTGGGAAGAATGGAGCTGTCAGACAAAAGAAACGCTCTGATACTGGCGACAGATCGAATGGCCGATATTGACTATCTGGCGGATGTTCCAGAAGACGGTTCATCGACTTACAGTGAGATTGCCGGCAATTCCGATTTCATTATCAGAACATCTGTATTTACACTTTCAGAGAATGAACGCGAACTGTCTGTGGAGGTCACATCGTCTTCGGGAGAAGAAGTTAAACTTGTACGAAGGATTTATCTAAATCGTAGCAGTGGAAACGATATTGAAATCAAGTCGATTAACTATTAACGGGAGGGAATTATGAGAAGCAAATTTCGTAGAAGCAATCAGGGAGGATTTACCCTGGTTGAGTTGCTTGTCGCAAGTGTTATACTGGCGATTCTTATTGTGAGTCTTGGTTATTTCATCACCCAGATGATAGACAACTCAAATAAAGTCGATGATAAAACAAAAGCACTGGAACTGTGCAGGCAGGGTCTTGAGCAGTGCAGAACGGTTGAGCTTGCCACAGGGGTAACTTCAATAGACATAGTCCTTGGAGGGATGACTTACACAAGGGAACTGACTGTCAGTGATTACAGTGTGGAGTATTCAGAGGCAAAACTTGTTGTATGCAAAGTTACATGGAGCGGCTCAGGTTCGTCCGAATCGGTAACTTTGAGTACAGTGTTTTAATAGAGCAGGAGGATTGTAATGAATTGGCTGAAAAAAAGCAGAAAAGGCATGACACTTGTCGAGATCACGGTTGTAACCTTGATCCTGGGAGTTGTGCTTGGAGCGGTGTTTCTTCTGCTTACGAGGGGGACAGAGGAGTTCCATTTCTCAAGAAGGCAGAATGAACTGAATATCTCAGGAAGGCAAGTTATTGAAGCCTTGACGAACTCGATTATCTGGGCCGGCTATATGCCCAATCCGAATTGGGACGATGATGAATGGCACCCGATTACATTGGCAGCTATAAATGAGATCGAGTTTTACGCTGACTTCGATCCATACTCCCCTGCTGAGGCGGTTCTGGGGGATACGGAATACAGAAGAATCAAACTTCTCACATCCGGACACGTTCAGATAACCGATAGAACTGGTGCAGTTCTACAGACGGTAGGTAGCGATCTAACCAATCTCTCGTTTACTTACCTTGATGAAGACGGAGTAACAATTGATACCCTTACTACAGAGGAACAGCGGGATCTGATCAGGCATATTCAGATAAGAGTTGAACTTTCATCGGAATACGCTGGTAATGTATATCAGACCGTGATGTTTACAACTGTAACACCTCGGAACCTTGGACTTAGCCATAACATCGATCCTAGTTTCGGTGGATGGCCGGAAATCAAAGGAAATATCGCCTTCAATGTTCCAGGTGTAGCTGGCTCATCGGTTCCAACCATTCATGAAAGCTTGATGGTGAACAGATTGTGCTTGTGGGGTTATACAGTATCGTTATTGACAGACGATTGTCTGCAAACTTACGATTATTCAAGTATTAACCTGCTTATTCTCAGACACATGGAGTCGGGTATTCACCCCTCTCCCATTGCTGAATTCCTGAAAACTCTTCAAGTTCCCATAATCACAATGAATGCGGAGGAGGCCTCAGGAACGTTTGTGATGGGCAGCAGTTTCAAAGACGAAACGGGAACTATAATGAGGGTAATCGAAAACACACATCCGGTAAACAACGATCTCCCGGACCCGTTGTTCTCAGTCTATTCCGAAGCTGGAGAGCATTCGGTCCTGTACGATTTCGATGCCGAAACAACTTTGCTGACAAAAGCGAATGACGGTGACGATTACTCCGGGGTATGTTTTCAGCAGATCGGTGATGACCCAACACGCAGAGTGCATTACTCCCCATGGGAAGCTTTAAAATACACCAGCGATGGCTGGCTGCTCTTCAGCAACACGGTAGCGTGGGGAATCTGGTACCCGGAAGAGGATATTGGTGAACCTATCATGCCGCTGGAGGATTTCGAAAGAACGGATGAAGATTTCCCGGAAATGATCATCACATCAATTGAATTCGAAGCGACTTTCTGTCCTACATTTGCTGACTCATTTACATACGAAGATGTCGATGTCTACATGAGCGCAATTAGCGATGATGTTTTTGCTGCAACCGGCGAATGGGTCAAGGCAACCATGGATTACGTCGCAGCGGATGTTGAATGGACAGCCACATGGGAAGCGGACAGCAGCTGCTGGAATAAGATCGTTCTCGATACCCCCTTCGTGCTTCCTGCCGGTGAGAATCTCGCCATAAAAATAGAGAAGCATGATGAGGATATTTCAGGATCCTTTGAATGGGGATGTATCAACACAGGAACGGATTATCAGTGTCGCGACAACTCCGATAACGGTACTGATCCGAACAGCCTGCCTAGAAACAGCTTCCTTCCTGTAATAAAACTGAATACGGCTATTCATGGAACAATTGAGATGATCGAGAGATCAGATAGCAGGGAAGAAGTACCTGTAAATACGATGTTCAAGTATTCCGACTTTGAAGGAATATACACACCTGACCTTTTCCCTGTTAACGAATGGGTACATAGCGGAAAGAAAGATGACTGGCAATTTGGTGAACCTGTATTTGTACCGGATATTGATCCGGCCCTGACCGTTGATAATGGCGATAGAATAGCCGGAACAGATCTCGGAATCGTAATCCCACCGGATCTACCAGGATCCTACGATGGATACTACGAAAATGACGCGTTTTCCCTGTTGGTTTCACCTGCCTACGAAATGCCCGCAGCAGGCACATATAACAAGATAACTCTGAGGCACTACCGATGCGTCAGGCTGGCGCCGGCGGATAATGGATTGGTCTGGGTGGGTTTTTCCGATACGGAAACGCCACCTGACTCTGTTTCAACCGATTGGCAGCTGGTTAGAACGTATATCGATAATCAGAATAGCTGGGCTTACGAGAATAAAGACATCAGCAGCAAATTCAATGATTATTCCACAAGTTCGTACTTCTTCCTCAGGTATGGTCTTTGTTCTAATTTAAATGATTTTCGCGGTGGCTGGAATCTTGATAATATCCAGATTTATGGAGATAGTATCTAGAAGGAGGATGACATGAAAAACATAGGGAAGAAAAACGGTTCCGCGCTAGTGATGACCGTAATCATTATGGTGGTTCTGATGATCATCGGAAGCGGAGTCTATACATTATTTCAGGCGAACGTATCATCCTACGAATGGCAGAAAGAGCTGCTTCAGGCCAGATATACAGCGGAAGCGGGAACGAACCTTGCTGTATGCATAATTATGGCCGGCATTGAAATGCCTCAGGACACTTACCCCAGGCAGTTACTTCCGGATGATGGAATTGGCTGGTACAGTCTTGTCGGAGGAGACCTGGGTGAAATTGTCGTCTGGATCGATCCTGATGATGATAACAAAAGGATTGAGGCTGCAAATGCCTACGGAGTAAGAGTGCTCGGCCGCGTGCAGACTGAAGACAATTCATTCACATACGGCATGGAAGTTAAGATGATGCCTGAGAACTTTGCCCGGTTCGCCTGTTTTCAGGATGATGGATTTTCATCTGGCTACTACTGCGACGGCTATGTTTTCAGTGGACCGTTTTTCTCAAATGGTCCGATAAATATAGCAAGCAGTAATTCTTCCACAGCTAACGATCCATACTTCTACAGTTTAGAGCTTGCCAGCAGAGCAGGTGGCGATGGTTACTACTATGGAACGAGTCAAACAGCCGGAGGTTTAACTACTGTACCCGAAAGAGGTGATCTTCAAATACAGCCGTACGAAAGAATGCTCATGGGGCCTCCCTACTTCGATATGCACGCCGAGCCGATACCGTTCAATTCAGGTTCTGTGAACTGGCAGAGGGCAAGGACAAAAGCGATAGATGACGGTCTGTACTTCGATTCATCTTCTCCGAACGGCGAACTTCCAGACAACGCAAGGATTATGATAGCTCACGATACTCTGTATGTGAAAAGGGATGCAGCTGCTGTAGAGGAAATTTTTGTTCTTTCCGCATTAACAGAACCTGTCGTATGGATCGATAACGGCAATGGCGACAAGGTTTACATAAAGCAGTATCCTGACCTTTTGCCACGTGGAATCAATATGCCTTTAACGATCGGTGTGAACGGAGACATATACGTTTCAGGTGATCATTATTATATCAATACCGATATTCTTGATGAAAACAATGATGATCTGCTTGGTCTCATCAGCGTACACGGAGATATCGTTATCGCGGAGGATCCGGGTGATGCATCTGATTGGCCTGCCCCATGGAGAATGACAACTGACGGCAACATATATTTCAGTGGTACATTCATGGCTCTGGACGGAGACGTTCATGCTGAGAACTATAGTCAGCCAAGCACCTTCGTTGCGGATTTCCATATCATCGGAGGTTACCTCGCTCAGGCTGAAGGATATACAAGCACTTCTAACAAAGGGCATAATATAGTAATCGATTACGATACAAGACTGATGACCAGGCATCCACCATACTTCCCTCAAACGGGACAATGGTCAACTATATACTGGGAAAATATATCTGATTTAAATCTGCAAAGTATAGAATGGAACAGGTATTAAACTGAGTAAACGTGATTGTATAGGAATGAAAAGAGGTCGGACCGGCGAAAAAGGTGCCGTGCTGGCAATTACAATGGTGCTAGCCGTTGTTCTGTTCATTCTTTTTACCGCAGTTTTTGTTCTGTTCAACGCGAATATAGATTCCTACAGAAACACGTCCGATAGAATACAGGCAATGGCGACAGCGGAAGCCGGAGCGAATATAGCGTTACATGAACTTGCGCTTGGAAACGGAGCGCCTGCTGAAACGGCACCATATTCGCTCCCGGGGGACAGTGCTCAATGGATGAGTATTCAGGGTGGAGACGGTAAGGCACGTGTTATAATTGATCCGTACGATGGCAATACTATTCCTAATTCAATAGGAGCCGTTGAAATAAGAAGCAGAGGGCTGTGCGGCAACGTAACAAGAGATGTTGTGATACGCGCTTCCCCCGATTATCCGTCCAGGTATGCTCTTCTTATGAACAGAAGTATTTCCCAGGGTTTTTTTGTTGATGGAACCTTTATAGATGGTCCGGTTCATTCCAACGGTTCAATAGGGTTTTCCAGTCTCTCATCTGATTCAACTGACGATCCTTATGTGGCGGCGATTTCTACGAGTCTGGAGGATTTCTATTTTGCTGATGCCGGTTACTCCGATGTACCCCATCCGGCGAATTCAAATATCTGGATCAGACCGTACCGACATCATGCCAGGGGGAGTCCATACTGGGAAACCGAGGCGGACAGCATTGACTTTCACGCCATATCTCAATGGTTCAGGCAACTGCAGAATGAGGCCGCCCTGCAGGGAACAATGATCCTCGGAACCGGAAGGATTATTCTTAAGGATGACATGCTCCTTTTCAAAAATGGAATAGACTCTCCCGTGGATACAATCGATCTTACTGGAAAGGAAATAGTCTACATCCAGTGTGGTGGTGGCCGCGTTTATCTGAAGACTTCCGGAAGCCCCGATAATGCGATCACTCTTGTGAGTACCGGACCGATATTCGTCGCCGGATCGATAGATAAGCCAAGGCATGATGATTCTGGACCATTGGGAATTGTTTCCCTGGCAGACATAATCATAGCGGAAGATCCTGACCTGTCAGGTGATGAAGACTGGCCTTATCCCTGGAGTATTGAGACTGATCAGCATCTGCAGATTCGTGCTGTAGTTGCCGCTCCGAATGGCTGCCTGAGAGCGCAAAATCCCGGCATGCCGGATCCTGGCATGAGATTTACGATATATGGAGGTCTTATTCTTAATCATTTTGGTTTGACAGGGATGGGCGGAAAAGGCTATGAGCTTGCTATTGCCTGGAATCAGGCACTTACGAGAATGCACCCGCCCTGTTTTCCGGATCTAAACAGATGGGTAATATCATCCTGGGAGCAGGACAGGGATTATGGTGAACTGAGTATCGACGACAACCTGTTCTAGGTGCCGGGCCTAACATATAAACATTATGTCGATTTATTGCTCATATTTTGTGAGTCAATAGTTTGAGAAATTTGCATTTCTCTGATTATTCTTCCGACTGTTATAACATGAAGATGTAAAAACTCAGAAAGTTCCTTCATAGTGTATCCATGCTTGGTATATGCAGTAAAGAGCAATTTATTTCTTGATTCTTTAATAAGGAATTTGAGATTCTTGAATAGTGAAGGTAGATCTTCTCTACATGCATATCTCTGTTCTTTTGGAATGTATATATCATCCTGGTGTTTGCCGATTCTGTTACGAAGTGCTTCCATAAAACACTTGTCGCCCAGAACAAGACCAGCTCTTACATCCTTCATTGGTGAATCAGCGTTGATGCCGTCCATAACGAAGTTTATATAGCTTTTGCGAGCAAGAGAAATGTCACTGTCAAACTGGGCTAAAACCCAATCTGTGGTCAGAGTGGGATTTGTTTCAGTAGCGCCAATTGTCTGACAATAACTGCTCCACCGGTAATTTGCTGGATGATCTACGATACCGGCTCTTACAGGATTGAGAACTATATATCTGCACAATTCAAGAAGATAGTTATCCCTTTGTACTAAAATAGCTTTGAATCTACCCTGAAATACATGACCAACATGCTCATATTGTTTATTGAAAAACTTGGCATAAACCGAGTTTAACCTGTGTATTCCTGCCGAAAGATTTGCGTTGGGAGTTTCTATGAGCAAGTGGTAATGATTGCTCATTATGCAGTATCCATGACATATGAATTTGAATGCTTTCGAGCAGTCTTCAAGAATGTCAAGGAACTTAAGCCTGCCTTCATCGTCAAGGAAGATTGTGGCTTTACCGTTGCCACGTGCGGTGACGTGATATAATGCACCCGGATACTCGATTCTCAATTGCCTGCTCATACAAACAGTTTACTCATAAATGAGATGTATTGCAAGTGTTGAAAATGAAAACATAAATAAATGCACCTTTGTTGAAATGATAAATACATGATAGGGTATCGTGAAATAAGAAAGCAAATCTACTTGAAATGTTTAGATATCAGGCCCGGCACCATAAGGACGAAAACAGGCACTATTCTAGCGAACAGCGCCTGTTAAACATCAAATGAGTGGGTTGATTAACCCTTTATTTATTCCTAAAATGTTTGATTGTTAGGCCCGGCACCCAGGATACTGAGGTTGTCGGCGAAGAGTTTTGCGTATTCGCCGGTCGGGAACGCTGATTCGAGGGCGCCCGAAGCAAGCCCGATACTTTCTTCAAGCGGCAGTGTATATCGCATTACTGTAAATCTTTTCCTGAAATCGGACACTTCATCGGCAACATCTTCGTTCTTTAAGATTACTCTGGCCATGAGTTCCGCAAGGGTGCCGAAATCATCCTCGTTCATTCCATACCTGGTCATTTCGGATACACCTGTCCGGATACCGCTTGAGTAAAGGAACGTTTCGTCATCCGGAAGAGCCTGATAGTTGACTATGATGTTATTGGCCTGAAGGTTGTCTGCTATCTCAGATCCCTCTCCGTGCTCTGCCACACGAACAACAACCTGATGTGTACAGGTATAACCGTCAGCAGGGTCACCTTCGACCGCAAGCCCGTTATCCGCAAGGTGTTTCGCGAAGGCTCTTGCGTTGGAAAGTACCTGTTTCTGGTACTCATCCTTGAATTCATTCATTTCTATGGTAGCAACAAGAAGACCAAGCAGGGTGGCAAGATGATGGTTGCTTGTGCTGCCAGGGAAGGCTCTGCTCGTGATATCAAGCCAGAGTTTCCTAAGAGGAGTCTTTTTCGCCATATTGCTTACGACAACGCCACGCTGCGGTCCGAAAAAAGTTTTGTGGGTCGATCCTGTAACAACATCAGCGCCATCAGTCAGCGGAGACTGAAATGCTCCGTAAATACCGAGCACATGAGCCATGTCGTACATGATAATTGGCTTGTCATCCCAACCTGCAACCTCGTCGGCCATTTCCTTGACCGGTTCAGGATAGAGGAACATGCTCTTCCCGAAGATTACAAGTTCCGGACGAGTCTGGCGGACAGTTTCGAGCATCTTCGGTACATCTATCCTGTAGGGATTGCTTTCCATCACAGGGAAATTGACGCAGTTCTCTTTGCCTGTATCAGGATTTATATCCACGAAATTGAAAAGGGCTCCGAAAGGCTGGCTTGACAGATGACCTCCCAGACCCAGATTGTTATTCATAACGGAGTGTAGTTTTCTGAAAGTTCCATCAGGGGTTGACCGGTTAACGAATTTCGTTGCTGCTTCAAAGACGATCTGATTTGCCATCTGGCCGCTTATCGGCCTCAATTCAGCCTCCTGGCAATGGAAATATTCCTTTATCGCTTCCACCGCTTCTATCTCTATTTTTCTGATAAATTCGGTTCCGTGATAGAAATATACTTCCTTGCCCTTCATCCTTTTATGCTCAGCGTATCTGCCCGCAGGATCACACAATTCGCAGATTTTAACAAGGGGACTGGCGGTATTTTCAGAAGGGATAAGATTAACACACTTCCTCTGTCTCCATAAATTGTTTTCGCGAATTCTTCCAAATAGTTCATCCATATTTTTCGACAAATCGGCCATGATTCTGCTCCTTATCGGCTTTTAATTAATTCATATTGTTTCCAGAGATCCTCTTACCATGTTCGGTGACAGTACTATAATGCAGGCTCCCCGGTGATTATCCAAATCTCCGGTTATCTCTTCGATAGAGGCTATCATTTCATCAAGGGTATCGGCTGGAACGAGTGCGAGAATGGTTCTTGGTTCGGGCTTGGAACTGCCGAGTACATCAAGAAAACCCGCAAAAACAGGCGCTCCAGAAAGGATCTGACTCATAAGGTTTCCCTCATGGGTTATAGCCCCTGGAAGGCCCATTTCAAGAAAGAGTTCGATTATGTCATTGTAAACATCCTCCTCCTGAACAACTACAAGCATAAGCCTGTTAAAGGTTTTGTCTTTGCAGGAATCAATTGCAGTTGCAGGTGCGGCGTGATAGAGAAAGGCTTCCCTTAGGGCATACGAGGTAGAACTGCTCAGCATCTCGTATCGGGATTTGCCTGCACTAAGTACTCTGCTTGCTGCGGCAAGGAGCCTCAGATGCATTTCCGGGTCATCAGGGGGGCCTACAATAGCACAGAAGATGTGCACACTTCTTTTGTCCATAGCATCGAATGGCACCCCCTTGTTTGAAACACCCAGGGCCACTGCGAAATCCGTTATCCCTTCCACCTTGCAGTGAGGAATAGCGATTCCTTTGCCGAAACCGGTGGATCCCATTTTTTCTCTTTCCAGAAGGCCATTTTTGATACTTTCCAGATTTGCTCCGGCAGCGTTCGGGGATTTTACGATAAGTTCGGCAAGGCTCCTGATAACTTCTTCTTTTGTTTTTTCTTCAAGCTTAATTGTGCAGGATTCAAGTGAAAGGTATTTAGAAATATCCATTATTACTCCAATTTAGCGCCGTGAACTACAGCGTATCTTGAAAGCGGCGGTCCGGTAAGTTCATTAACAAGTACAGAGAACAGTACAATATTTATAAGAGTAGTAGTGATGGAGCGGTTAATCGCAAAATAAGGCATCGTATCCAGAAACAGTACAAGACCTATAGCCACTCCGGCCTGTGGGAGCATTCCGAAGCCAAGATATTTCTTAATCAGCGGATCCGAATTGGCTGCGGACGCTCCGAAATGTACTCCAAGAATTTTTCCGGCGGCTCTGGCCAGGACAAATATTCCACCCATGAGCAGGATATGAGGCGAGGTAAGAATGGCTAAGTTCAATTCGGCACCGGCAATCGCGAAGAAGGCTGCGTAAAGGGGTGGAGAAATTGAATCCAGAGTATTGATGATCCTGTGGGTTTTCCTTGACAGGTTCGCCATCATAGTACCCGCAGCCATACTGGCGAGAAGCGCGCTGAGATGAAAGCAGTTGGAGATCGCTGAAAGAATGAGTACAACCCCAAGTAATACTATCAGTACTTCGTTGGCTCTTCTTCTTTTTCGGGTCAGAAGATGCAGTACCAATCCTGCAAATGCCCCAAGTGCAATTGATGAGAAAATCTCAATTACAGCATGGAAAACCGAATTAACAAGGCCGGTAGCTGATCCAAGAGAATTACCGGCAATGGCGGTAACCGCAGCAAAGAGCAGTACGCATCCCGCATCATCAAGAGCTACGACACCGTAGAGATGGTCGACGAATGGACCTCTTGCCTTGAGCTCTCTGATGATCGCAACTGTAGCCGCAGGTGCCGTTGCGGATGCTATAGCTCCCAGAATTGCAGCGTATTCGAACTTCATTCCCGCGATAACCAGGCCGGCTGTAACAAGAATGAATGTACCGCAAAGTTGGAAAAGCGTAATGATTACCACCGGCTTTCCGATGGTTCTAAGTTTTTTCAAGCTGAATTCGCTTCCGATAACCAGGGCGATAAGAGCAAGGGCGATTTCGGTTATCGAAGCGAGGGTCTCATCTAGGTCTTCGTGAACAAGGCCAATGCATGAAGGTCCCAGCAGCAGGCCCGCGAGTATAAAACCGGTTATAGCCGGAAGCCGCACTTTCTCCGCAAACCGACCCATGAAATAACTTCCCATGAGAAGAATCCCGACCCCAAATACGACATGGTGGCTGAAAACTTCGCGCAGTTCCAGCAGATAACCTGTTATTTCTGAAAACATCAGACCTCCCAAACAGGGCACCAGAATAATTCGGTAAAGCCTTCGGGTCAACCTTAGCTTAGGTATTTATCCAGTGAAGTCATATATTCCCTTGATTCAAGATAAACTACAATATTGATGTGAAAGTGAGATACGATGAATCTGGATGAAATACAAGGCGGTTATTCAAGAGCATTCGACAGGCTGTCAAGACTAAAGGAGGGTCTTTGACTTTGCCGGACTTGAGGAAAAGGAAGGGAAACTCAATAAGATAATGGCTGAACCGGGTTTCTGGGACAGCAGGGATAGTGCCATGAAGACCATTGAGGAGAACAAACAGGTTCAGATATGGCTTGATCCCATTCGTGGCTTGGAAAACAGGCTTGATACTATTGTAATTGCTCTGGAACTGCTTGAGGACGGTTCCGATGAAGAACTTCTGAATGATAGCGCTATCAATCTCTCCGCAATAGCCAGAAAGCTTGACAGACTGGAATTCATACAAATGCTTTCCGGTCAGCATGACAGGAACGATGCAATCCTGACAATCCGTTCCGGAGCCGGCGGGCAGGACAGCCAGGACTGGGCTGAAATGTTGATGAAGATGTACATTTACTGGGCTGAAAAGCAGGAATTTGATATTGAGGTTCTCAGCTTAAGTGAAGGCGGTTCGGAGGGTGGTATCAGAGAAGCTACTTTATCTGTTAAAGGTTCCTGGGCTTATGGGTACCTGAGGGCCGAAGGCGGTATTCATCGCCTGGTTAGAAAATCACCTTTTGACCAGAACCACAGGAGGCATACGAGTTTTGCTTCGGTGTTTCCGCTGCCGGATATCGAAGATGAGATAGAAATTGAGCTTAATGACGATGAAATCAGAGTTGATACTTTCAGAGCAAGCGGAGCGGGTGGCCAGCATGTTAATAAAACAGATTCGGCTGTGAGAATGACCCATATTCCCACGGGGATAGTGGCAACATGCCAGAATCAGCGGTCTCAGCACCGTAACCGGGAAGTTGCCAGGAGAATCCTTAGGGCGAAGCTGTACGAACTCGAAGAGGAGAAACGGCTGGAAGAGAAGGCCAAACTGGAGAAAACGAAAAAGGATGTATCATGGGGTCATCAGATAAGATCGTACGTTATGCATCCCTATAGGATGGTAAAGGATCACCGAACCGGAATAGAAACATCCAACATAGATGATTTCCTATCCGGTGAAATCCAGGAATTCATAGAGGAATATCTGAGAAAGAGCAGTCAGCAATGAGTGATGAGAAGAATACTGTAAGAGAGGAGAAACTCCTTCGACTGAAGGAAGAACTTGGTGTTGACCCTTACCCTTCGTGTTGCCATAAATCAATACCAATAAACGTGATAAGGGATGCAGGTGAAACCGAAAGCACTGTTACCGCGTCGGGAAGGCTTACAGGCAAGCGGGAACATGGAAAGACAGTGTTTGCAGACCTGCGGGATGCAACAGGATCGATCCAGATCTATTTCGGAAAAAAGATATTGAGCGAGAGGGACTGGTCTGTACTTGATCTTCTTGATCTTGGGGATTTTATTCAGGTGAAAGGATCAATATTCACAACGAGGATGGGGGAGCTGACTATAAAATGTGAAGAGCTGGGACTGCTCTGCAAAAGTCTGAGACAGCTTCCTGTTGTTAAAGTTGATGCCACTGGAGTGGCTCACGATGAAGTTACCGACAGAGACTTTCTCTTCAGACATCGGTGCGTGGATCTACAGGTGAATACGGATTCACTTAACAGATTTGTAAAACGAAGCAGAATCATATCCGCTTTAAGGTCACACCTGGATTCCAGCGGATTTCTGGAAGTTGAAACCCCTGTACTTCAGCCATTATACGGAGGTGCTGCGGCAGAGCCTTTTGAAACAATGTACGGAAGCATGAACCAGCAGTTTTATCTTAGAATAGCCACCGAATTGTATCTTAAGAGGTTGGTAGCCGGAGGGATTGACAGGGTATACGAGCTTGGAAAAGACTTCAGAAACGAGGGTGTTGACAGAACACACAGCCCCGAATTTACTCAGCTTGAACTTTACGAAGCATACGCTGATTACAATGTAATGATGAACAGATTCGAGGAGATGTTCTGCGCTGCAGCTGAGTCTGCCGATCATAGTGGCAGTGTACTATACCAGGGAGACAATATAGATATTTCACCTCCATTCCGGAGAATAGGTTTTTTGGATTCTCTTCGGGAAGCAAGTGGTGAGGATCTTTTCTCCTGGGAGACTGAGGATCTCAGGAAGCTTATCGATAGAAATGATATAATTACTCAGGCTGATGATCGCATCACAATGCTTGACAAACTATTTGATCATTATGTTGCCCATCGGATTCAGCAGCCAACATTTGTAATTGATTATCCAGAAGAGCTTTCGCCACTTGCAAAAAGGAAGAGGGGCGCTTCAGGCGTAACCGAAAGGTTCGAAGTGTTTATTGCCGGGCTGGAGTTAGCAAACGCGTTCAGCGAGCAGAACAATCCTGTGCTTCAGAGAAGGATTCTGAAAGAACAGGCTGATGCCAGCAAACACAGAGAAGGCGAGCTTGATGAAGATTTCCTCTACGCTCTGGAAACGGGCATGCCTCCAACAGGCGGCATGGGAATTGGTGTTGATCGTCTTGTGATGGTTCTTACAGATACAGGCAAGATAAGGGATACCATCCTCTTTCCGCATTTAAAACGGAATGATCAGTGAAACTTTCACTTGTTTTCCGTATTGCATGGCGTCAAATACTCAGCAGATCGAACTCCGGTTTTATAAGGACTGTTTCTTTTCTTTCCATTGCGGGGATAGCCATAGGAGTCGCCGCGCTCTTGATACTGAATTCCTTTATGGACGGATTCTCTGAATCCATACTGAACCAGCTTTCCTCCATTCATCCCCCAATGGAGATCAGGACTCCCGGCGGTTTTGTACTTGAGCCGGAAGCTATTCAGTTTGCAGACAGTCTGGCCGGCACATTAGGAAATATCACATCTGTTTCACCTGTGCTTGAAAAAACAGTAGTTGCTGCCGGGAACAGCGGAGACGTTGCCGGAGTCCGTATAAGGGGAGTGGATTGGGATATAGAACCTTCATTGGTTACCGGTGAAAGGCTTCGTGATCTCGACGTATCCGGAAGGGGAGCGGTACTGGGCACGACACTTGCAGAAAGGCTTGGTGTCTCCAGGGGAGATACAGTCAGACTTGCTTCTACGGATGCAACCCAGTTTTCTGCTATGGGAAGGTTGTTGGTTGACACCATTGTATCCGTTCGTATAAGTGAGGTAACGAATTTTGGTATAGAGGAATACAATTCTTCAATTATAATCACGGACATTTCAACAGTTTCACTGCTTTTCAAAAACCCGATTATGGCTACTTCACTGAGCGTAGGTCTGGTACAGGACGCGGATCCTGTAACTGAAGCTGAGAATATATCACATCTTCTTAGAGAATCTTATATTGCAGGAGAATGTGATTATATGATTTGCAGTGCTTTTATATCAGCTCATAGAAATCTTTTCGCTGCTCTGGGGCTGGAGAAAACAGGAATGACCATTGTGCTTGCATTGATAAGTGTTGTTGCGTTGCTGAACCTTCTCAGTGCCCTTAATATGATCGCAATTGAGCACCGGAGAGATACCGGAGTTCTGAGATCCATGGGAGCATCTCCGGGTATTATCGTTTCCACAGGATTGATGCAGGGCGGCATTATTGGAGCAGGCGGTGCGCTTTCAGGGAGCATTTTTGCAGCGCTTGCCGTTATTCTTATAAACAGATACTTTCCCATAAGGCTTGAAAGCAGTGTATACTGGATTGATATGCTTCCCGGGAAAGTGCAGCCGCATCTTATTGTTGGAATAATTTGTGCAACCATTGCAGCGTGCTTTGTAGCAGCCATTATTCCTGCTCTGCACGCAATTAGAGTGTCTCCATCGGAAGCGGTGAGATATGAATGATACTGTTGTTTTATCAGCAGTTGATATATGGAAATCGTACGGTAAAGGAGACACATTTCTTTCGATTCTAAGGGGCTCATGTATTAGTGTGTCCAAAGGTGAAGTTGTATCAATCGTGGGCCCGAGCGGTTCGGGCAAAAGCACTTTTTTGCATGTCTGCGGTGTACTCGACCCTCCCGATAGAGGCACCGTATCCGTCGGAGGAACTGATGTATGGTCTGTGAATGAATCCAGAAGGGCAAAACTGCGGAATACTGATCTGGGGTTTGTATTTCAGTTTCATCACCTGCTTGATGAGTTCACACTTCTTGAGAATGTTGCTATGCCGTCCATGCTGGCCGGGAACTCACGGCGGAATGCTCTTGAATCCGCATCGGAGCTTCTTGAAGAAGTAGGATTATCCAGCAGAGGCCGACACTTCCCTTCGGAGGCTTCAGGAGGTGAGCGACAGAGGATTGCTGTAGCACGGGCATTAATACTATCCCCTTCAGTTGTGCTGGCTGATGAACCAACGGGAAACCTTGATTCGGCCAACAGCAGAATTGTCGAGGATCTGATGTTCGAACTGGCCGAAAGAAGAAACCAGGCTTTCATCATCGCGACTCACAGCATCGAGCTTGCCGGGAGAGCTCATAGATGTCTTGAACTGGAAGACGGGATACTCTGCTCTTGAGATGTCGATGATTGCAGAGTTTTATCCGCAGAATTATCTTTCAGGAACAAAGGACCGCATTTTTGGATAGAAGCATTCCGTAATCGCTCACAGAGGAGGATAAGTGCCGGAGAAACTGACAGAGAAAGCACGGGCTGCTCTGGAGATATCAGTTAATGAAGCTGAACGATCAGGACAGAGTAAGGTGGCCTCCGAGCATATTCTATTTGGTTTGATTTCAGTAAAGGGCTCGGCGGCTCTGATAATTCTTCATGAGCTTGGCGTAAGAATTGGCATACTGAGAACAAGACTCGAAAACCTTATGCGCAGACCGGTAGCAAACGAGATAACTCTGCGCGAGGTAGGCTGGACTACCAAAGCTCGTCTGGTTAGACGTGAGGCCATAAGAAGAGCTGTGAGCAGCGGTGCGATTGAAACAGGTACCCATCATCTTCTGCTGGGTCTCATGTCAGTAGGAAACTGCCAGGCTTCCAGCATTCTCAGAGAAAAGGGGGTATTTCTAAAGGCCGCTGAAGAAGCCGCCGCAGAACTACCACCTCATATTGAATCAGATAATGCTGAAAAACAGAAAAATCTGCAGGAAATACCGGGAATAGATTATTTCTGCAGGGATTTGACCAGGATGACAAGAGAGGGTAAACTCGATCCTGTTATCGGCAGGGAACGGCAGATAGACAGGTTAATGCAGGTTCTGTGCCGAAGGAAGAAATCAAACCCTATTCTTATAGGGGAACCGGGCGTTGGAAAAACGGCGATTGTGGAAGGCCTTGCTGGGCTTATCGCCCAGGGAAAAACACCAGATCTGATAGCTGGAAAACGGATACTTGCCCTTGATATGGCTGCGGTGGTCGCCGGAACGAAATACCGGGGACAGTTCGAGCAAAGGCTGAAAAAGCTACTTGGAGAGATTTCCGAATCCGGAGATATCATACTCTTTATCGATGAAGCGCATGTACTCGTAGGAGCCGGTGCGGCCGAGGGTGCTATGGACGCGGCCAATCTTCTTAAACCGGCCCTCGCAAGGGGGGAATTACAATGTATAGCGGCTACAACACTCGATGAGTACAGGAAACGTATTGAGAAGGATGGAGCGCTTGAGAGAAGATTTCAGCCTGTACCTGTTGATCCTCCGGGTGTGAATGAAACAATCGAGATCCTTGAAGGCCTGAGGCAGAGGTACGAAGAACATCACGGAACGGTATATACAGATGAGGCGATTCAGGCTTCCGCAAAACTGGCTGCCAGGTATATCAGCGGCAGATTTCTCCCCGATAAGGCTATCGATGTAATGGATGAAGCGGGAGCGAAAAATAGAGTATCACATTGTACTCTGCCCGATAACATAAAGGAAATGATGAATGGTCTTGCGGTACTTAAAAACAGAAAAAATGAAGCATCTCGGAACGAGGAATTCGAAAGTATCCTGAGATTGCGGGAGGAAATAGAGAACAGTGAAAAGGAACTTGCCGAAGCACGCTCCAGCTGGCTGGCAGGTGTTCAGATTTCTCCGGTTTCAGAAAAGCAGGTGGCTGAAGTAGTTGCGGACATGACAGGCATTCCGGTAAGCAGGGTTGGAAAGAGTGAAACAGCCAGACTTCTTGATCTTGAAGGCAGACTTGAGAGAAGGATAGTAGGACAGAGGGAGGCGATCGCAAGTATCACCAGCGCAATCAGACGTAGCCGGGTAGGGCTGAGGGATGCGAACAGACCGGCTGGAACATTCCTTTTCCTGGGTCCTTCAGGGGTTGGGAAAACGGAGACAGCAAGAATGCTTGCTGAACTGGTATACGAAGATCCATCTGCTCTTATCAGGATAGATATGTCCGAATTTCAGCAGAGTTTTGCTGGATCAAGGCTGATTGGCGCACCTCCAG
Source organism: Candidatus Aegiribacteria sp. (assembly GCA_021108005.1). Lineage (NCBI taxonomy): Bacteria > Pseudomonadati > Candidatus Aegiribacteria > Candidatus Aegiribacteria sp. The sequence goes on along the minus strand of JAIORS010000022.1, from coordinate 18,750 downwards.
GATATGTAGGCTACGATGAAGGAGGGCAACTGACAGAAAAAGTTCGTAGAAGACCTTACTCCATTGTACTTTTTGACGAAATCGAGAAAGCACATACCGATCTTTACAATATGCTCCTGCAGGTTATGGACTACGGCAGAATGACCGATAATTACGGCAGAGAGATAGATTTTACGAACACAATCATGATAATGACCAGCAACATCGCCTCCAGAGACCTTCTCAGCAACGGTAAACTGGGCTTTTCAACGGATGATAAAGAAGCTGAAACTGAACGTATTGACGGATTGGTGATGGATGCCGTTAAAAACCAGTTCAATCCCGAATTCCTCAACAGGCTGGACGAGATTGTGATTTTTAATCCTCTTGAATTTTCGGATATGGAGACAATTGTCTCCCTTCAGATGGAAGGTGTTGAAGAGCGATTGGAAGAACTTGGTATCTCTCTTGTCCTGTCCCCTGAAGCGATAACACTGATAGCAGAAGCCGGTTACGATCCTGAAGCCGGAGCAAGACATATAAGAAGAACAATAAGAAGGCTGCTTGAGGATCCGCTGACGGATTCGATATTGAGAAGTGAATTCTCATCCGGAGACACGGTTCTTGCAGTGCGGGATGGAAATCGAATCGTTTTCAGAATACCAAGGGAAAACAATGGAAATGAAATTACATCGAACACAATACAAGGAAGAGTTGAGAATTGAGAAATAGCATAGCATTTCTGGCACTTGTTATATCAACATCGCTTGCGCTTGAGGTAGGTACGGTGGAAGTGACCGGCAATTCCTTCGTAAGCACTGACCTTATCACCAGGGTTTTCGGACTGGTCGCAGGGGATATTTATACATCTGCTGCCGCCAGCAGGGGAACCAGGGATCTTTTCGGACTGGGATATTTCAGCGATATCGAACTGCAGGCTGATACATCCGGTGGAGTTGCGAACCTTCTCATTGTCGTAAACGAGAACAGGCTGCTAAGCAGAATTGAATTCAGCAACTCCGGACATCTTAATGAGAACGATGTTTTGGATTCGCTTTCACTATTCCCAGGTCAGACTGTCTCACCGGGACAGGTTGAAGAAGCTCGCAAGGTGGTGATGCATTTCTACGCTGAAAAACACAGGCACCAGGCTCTGGTTACGCCCGTATGGCTTGAACCGGATACTGACAACAGAAGCGTACTTGTGTTCGAATGTGAAGAGGGTCAGGACATCAGAGTCGGGGAGATAGACTTTTTTGGAAATACGGTATTCAATGATAGAAAGCTCCGCGGCCAGATGGATACAAGGCAGGATTCCTTCTGGCGGTCGGGAAGGTACAGAAAAAATGAATTTGAAGCCAGCCTTGATTCAGTGATAGCCTACTACCAGAATCACGGATATCCAGAAGCCGGAATTCTTGATGTCGAGGAGTCGATGCTCGAAGACGGACGGCATCTCAGGTTTGAGATAACTCTGGATGAGGGTGGATACTACACCTTTGGTGACATTTCATTTTCGGGTAATGAAGCTTTTTCTGACTCAATTCTTCTATCAGCCATGGATATGGAAGCTGGGGATGAGTACAGCAATGAAAAGCTTAGTTCTTCCCTTATGACGGTATACGAACTACTTCAGGAACGTGGATATTTCTACGCGGGTATCGATCCTGTTATCTCTTCAGGTGAACTGGAGGGCTCTCTTGATGTCGCTTACGTTCTAACCGAAGGTGAAAGGGCTCATATCCGCAGGATAGAAATCACCGGAAATAACAGAACGCTGGAAAATGTAATCAGGCGGGAATTAACCGTTTATCCCGGAGACATGTTCCAGAGGTCAGCTCTTATGAGAAGCTACAGGAATATCTACTACCTGAACTATTTCAGTAATGTTGGTGTGGATTTCCGCTACCTGGAAGATTCACCGGACGTTGACGTTCTCTTTGATCTGGAAGAGAAAACTACCGGAAAAGCCGGAATAGGAGCCGCATACGGAGGCGGAACAGGGTTCAGCGGATTTGTCGAACTGGGTGAAACCAACTTCTTCGGACGAGGACAAAATCTTTCCTTTAATTATAAATTCTCCAAAACCCAGCAGGATATCCAGGTGGGTTTCACAGAGCCGTGGTTTATGGATACACCTCTATCACTTGGTGGCGAGCTTTTTCATACTACCTATAATGAATCGGAATATGACCGCCGGAGAACAGGGGGAGCTGTGATGGTAGGCCGTCCTCTTCCGTGGGTGGATTACGGATCAGCATCAATAAAGTACAGCCTTGAAAAGGTTGATGTATTCGATATTACATCCGATACAACAAGTTACTACTACTCGCTTCGCGATATAGACTGGCCCAGATGGACAAGTTCTGTCAGGTTGAATTTTACCAGAGACAGCAGGGATAGACAGATGTTTGCCTCCAGTGGCTCCCGAAACAGCCTGACGGGTGAGTTTGCAGGGGGTGTTCTGGGCGGCAATATCGGATTCCAGAAATATCGTATCGACTCAAGCTGGTACGTGCCATCTTTCTGGAAGTTCATCTTCTTCTTAAGAGCAAGAGTTGGAATGGTAACATCTCTGTCTGGCAATGAACCTCCGGCATACGAACTCTTCGAACTGGGGGGAACAGGTTTCTACGGCATCAGGGGGTACGGTTCCGAGACCATCGTTGCCCGAGACGGTTATGCGACTGTAGGCGGAAGATCAATGCTGATACTGACCGCTGAATACAGATGCCGTATAATCGACCAGCTTCAACTGGCTGTATTTGCCGATGCGGGGAATACCTGGGATTCCTGGTCTTCCAGTGATTTTTCCGATCTGAACCGTGGCGTTGGAATCGGAGTAAGGATAGAAGTGCCTATGCTGGGCGTCATAGGATTCGATTACGCCTACGGCTTTGATGGCCCGAATCGCGGCTGGGAACCGCATTTTCAGTTCGGCACAATATTCTGACAGGTGACCGAACCGCGGCCGGAGTCCAGTATCGCTGATTTCAAGATTGACCGTTACGTATTTGGAGGATTACAGTTATGAAAACCGCTCTACTTTCTGCAGTCGTTGTTTCTTCTGTTATTGTAGCACAGACAATCGCGGTAATCGATTCGGACAGAATATTCGAAAATCTTGGTGAGGTTACCGACGCTAAAGAACTTCTTGAAAATGAGATACTGGAATGGGAAGCCCGAGCGGATTCACTTCAGGAAGAGATCGATGCCATTAAGACTGATCTTGAGTATACGATGGTAATGAGCCCTGAACGGAGAAGGGAGAGGGAAGTCCTTTTTGAGGAGAAGTCATTGGAGCTCCAGGAATTCCTTTCACTGACATTCGGACCGGGAGGTCTTGTCGAAACTCGAAACAGTCAGCTTGTCTCACCAATAGTAGCCAGTATTAACGAAGCGGTTCAGGAGATAAGCCTTGAGGAAGGTTACGATATTGTATTGGACACATCGGGTGGATTGGTAGTATATGTATCCAATTCAATTGATATAACAGATATTGTTCTTGAAAAACTATCTACCGGAAGCAGCGACTGATATGAAACTATCCATCCTGGCCGGAAAGCTCAACGGAAAACTTGAAGGACCGGATGGAGACAAAGAAGTTGAGGGTGTTTCCACACTTCAGAATGCGAAACCTGACCAGATCTGCTATTACGGCAATAAGCTATACAAGAAATACCTTGAGTCCACCAGAGCACTTGCTGTAATATCCAGGGAAATGGTTGAATCCTCAGCGGCAAACATCATTCTGGTGGAGAAACCATATCACGCCTTCAGGGATGTCCTGATCCTGTTCAGGAATGAGACCCCATCTGGTTTCAGCGGAATCCATCCAAGTTCTGTTATACATCCCGACGCGATACTCGATCAGGGTGTAACAGTAGGGCCGAATGCTGTCATTGATGCCTGCACCAGGATTGATAGCGGTACTTCGATAGCTGCAGGTACTTTCATCGGACCGGGAGTTACAATTGGCTCCGACAGTATTATCAATTCGGGAGTTTCGGTTTATCATGACTGCGTCATAGGCAGCCGAGTGATAATTCATTCAGGGGCAGTGATCGGATCCGACGGATTCGGTTTCGTACCTGACCCTGAAGGTCATCTCAAGGTTCCCCAGAACGGGAATGTCATTATAGAGGATGATGTAGAAGTCGGTGCCGGATCAACAATCGACAGAGCTGTGGTTGGCAGTACTGTAATAGGCAGATTTTCCAAGCTGGACAATCTTGTTCATATAGCTCATAATGTAACGGTTGGTTCGGGCTGCCTGATTGCGGCACAAACTGGAATAGCGGGGAGTACTGCAGTTGGATCAGGGGTGATTTTTGGCGGCCAGTCGGGTATAGTCGGGCATATAACCATCAGTGATGGCGCCGTAATTGCTGCACAGGCTGGCGTATCGAAAGACATACCATCAGGTGTTACAGTATCCGGTTATCCGGCCCGTTCTCATGAAAAACAACTTCGTGTGAATGCCGCACTGGTTGATTTACCCGATTTCAGAAGAAAAGTTATGAAATTCATGAAGGATTTTAGTATTACAGAAAAGGAATAATAAATGAACCATTACCAGACCACACTTGAACAGCAGGTGGTTTGCAGCGGAATTGGTCTTCATCTCGGCAAGGAGACTTCCATTACTTTCAAACCCGCACCCGCGGATACAGGAATTGTATTCGTGAGAATGGATGTGCCGGGCAGGCCCAAGATTAAAGCTTGCGTTGAGAATGTCAGGCAGGTAGAGGAGCAGTCAAGAAGAACGACTCTCGGTCACAATTACTACGAAGTTCATACTGTTGAGCACGTTCTTTCTGCGTTGTACGGTCTCGGGATTGATAATTGCATCATTGAACTTGATTCCGATGAACCCCCTGAACCAGAAGACGGTTCTATTAGAAAATATGTAGAAGTGCTTGAAAATGGCGGAATTAAGGAGATTAAAGGCAAGCTCTGCAAGATAGTCAAGATCGAAAAACCAATCAGCATTGACGCATTTGGAGCCAGCCTTACAGCTGTACCGTACGATGGTCTGAAGATCAGCTTCACGATCAATTACGATAATCCTGTTCTTGGGACACAGTACCTTTCAATTGACCTTACCCCGGAGACTTTCAAGAATGAAATCGCGCCAGCCAGAACGTTTTGCCTTTACGAAGACGTGAAACACCTGCAGGAAAAAAATCTGATAAAGGGCGGAACGCTTGAAAACGCCGTTGTAGTTGGAGACGATGGAATTCTCAACGATGAACCATTAAGATTTACCGATGAATTCGTCCGTCACAAGATACTCGATCTGGTTGGAGACCTTTCCCTGTTAGGCGCAAGGCTTCATGGTCATATCATATCTGCCAAATCCGGTCACGCATCCAATGTGCAATTAGTTAAGAAAATCGGCGAAGCACATAAGATAATCAAGAATTCACTCCCGCTTTCAGAAAAGAAATGGGATATCAACGATATTATGAATCTGCTTCCACACAGGTATCCCTTTCTTCTCGTGGACAGGGTGCTGGAAGTTGAAGCCAACAAGAGAATAGTCGGTCTTAAGAATGTCTCCATCAATGAATCCTTCTTTCAGGGACACTTTCCAGGGAAACCCATAATGCCCGGTGTGCTGATAATCGAGGCAATGGGACAGGTAGGCGGGCTTATGCTGTTCAACTCGGTTGATAAGCCTACCAACTGGCTTGTTTACTTTACAGGACTGGACAAGGTCAGGTTCAGAAACCCGGTTCAACCAGGGGATCAGGTTATTTTTGAACTTGAAATGATTCAGAGAAGAGGTCCCATGTGCAAAATGAAAGGTGTCGCAAAGGTTGACGGCAAGGTTGTGGTGGAGGCGATGCTTATGGCTATGCTGCTGGAGAAGGAATGATCCACCCGACTGCCATCGTTAACTCCGATTTGCCAGGCGATGTCGAAATCGGTCCCTATGCGATCATCGGTCCGGAAGTACAACTTGGAAAAAGCGTACGAATCGGACCCCATGCCTATTTAACCGGACCTGCGCTGATAGGTGATTCTGTTTCTATCGGTCCATCAGCAGTTATAGGTACGGACCCGCAGGACTTGAAGTATAGCGGTGAGCGGACAGAGGTGATAATAGGTTCAGGAACCGTAATTCGAGAGTTCGCCAACATCAACAGGGGAACGGTAGAGTCCGGCAGAACAGTTGTTGGATCAGAATGTCTTATAATGGCTTATGTACACATTGCTCATGATTGCATCATAGGCGACAGGACAATTCTGGCTAACGCCGTAAACATGGCGGGACATGTGGAGATAGGCTGCGATGTTACCATTGGAGGTGTTGTTCCGATTCACCAGTTCGTTCGAATTGGAGACCATGCCATGATCGGAGGAGGATTCAGGGTCAATAAAGATATTCCTCCTTTCGTTCTTGCGGGAGGGGCACCTCTGACCGCGGTTGCATTGAACAGTGTCGGGCTCCGAAGGAAAGGTTTTTCACGTGAAAGACTGGACAACCTGGACGCAGTATTCAGATATCTCTTCAAAGAAGAAGGGATTCTGACTTCAAAGGCTCGTGGTCTGATGGAAGATAACAGTATTTCCGATGACGCAAGACAGCTGGCCGATTTCGTTCTATCAAGCTCAAGAGGAGTCATCCGCTGACGGTATCATGCTGTCTTCTGCTACCGATTCTGTTTGTTCTTATTACAGATAGCCTCAACGGGGACAGCCTCGATAATGACAGTATAGAAATAAGTCATGTTCAAAATCCAGCCATTAACTCAGTTGTAAGAAAAAACCCATCAACCGCCATTCTGCGATCCGCGGTACTACCCGGGTGGGGCCAATTCTACAACGAAGAACCTCTGAAGGGCGTACTCTTCGGTACGGTGGAACTGGGACTGCTTTCATGGCTGATAGTTGAACATATAGCTTCTGAAGACGCCAGAACCAGCAATAACGACCCGGCTTACCAGCTGCACAGCCAGAGAAGACTAGACCTTATCTGGTACACTTCCGCGGCCTGGATCTTCGGCATGCTTGACGCGTACGTTGATGCCTATCTGTATTCTTTCAGCACAGAGAACGAGGAATTCGAGAAAGAAACAGGCATTGGCGCCGCAGTCTTCATTGATCTGTGAAAAGGAATAAGAAATGCTTCTGAGTGTATTACTGATGATGGCAGGTGAGGAGGAGAATCCTGACATCAAACTGCTCATGAAAGCAAAGAATGGAGACCGCGATGCATTTGGGGAATTGTTCAGGAAATACGAGAAACGGGTATTCAGAGTGGCCAGGCGGATGTGCGGAAGTGATGACGAAGCCTGGGATATTACTCAAGACGCGTTTATCAGAGCTATGCAGGCAATGGATAAATTCGATACCCGATACCGTTTTTTTACCTGGATATACAGGATTACAACTAACCTGGCGATTAACTACTCGAAGAAGAAGATGAGAAGGCGGGAAGTGCATTTCGAAGAAGCTTACAGTGCCGAGGGACAGCAGGTGATTGAAGACAACCTGGCTGATAGAGCCGCAGGTGAACAGCTGGCAAGGTCTGTGAGCAAGGCTGTAGAAAAACTTACCCCCGCATTGAAAGTTGTATTCGTATTAAGGGTCGATCAGCAGCTGAGTTACTCGGAGATAGCCGAGAGCCTTGATATTGCCATGGGAACCGTAATGTCAAGACTTAACCGGGCAAGGGATAAGATAAGGGAAGAACTGGGTTTGATGCTTGGAGAATGGCAATGAACTGTCCCGATTTTGATACTCTGATGATGATGCTCGACGGCGAACTGCGGGAAGAGCAGCTAAAGGCGGTATCTGAACATGTGATGTCCTGCAGCAAGTGCAGGAAACTTATTGATTCCCAGAGGAAGCTTGAAGCATCATGGAGAGACAGTTTCGTAGAACCGGACGATGAAGAATTCCGCAGTATGGAACGTAGTATATTCAGTAGAATAAACCGCCGCTGGCGGTGGAGAACTATAGTTCCCGCCGCTGCGGGAATCATCGCTGTACTCCTTGGAGTCAAACTCATTCTGAATAATCAGCCATCCCTTGACAGAGTTACCGATTTATCGAGAACCGAACGTATGGAGTATACAACTGATGCCGAGAAGTCCGGGGAAGAACAGACCGAATACCTGTCTTCAGACGATGGTGATTTTGAAAATGAAACTGCTGCGGAATCCGCACCTGCTTTAGGATCTTCGGCTAGTTTAGTTTCGGAAGATGCCGCAGAGGAAACATCAGTCAACGGACCGGAAATTGATGGTGCTACCGTTGTGGAATTGGTTCAACCGCAAGCCGCGGTGGAGGAAACGGATAATGGAGAATCGCTAAGAGGCGCAGTCGGATTTGTCCATGAAACCGACAGACAGATCACCACAGGTGGCGCAGTTGCGGGAAGCGGTGGCGGCAGCGGTTTCTACAACGCACCTGAGGAATCCGAAGAGTCCGAAACCACGGATGAGATCATTTTCATGGGGGCAGAAGTAATTCCCGTCTGCGAAGAACCTGCTGAAACGTACAGAGATATTACACTTTCATTGGATGCCGACACCACAGGGCTTGAGACTGCAACAACTGTCACATTAACGGCATCAGCTACTGAGGAAACGGAAGACAACAGGATATCTCACCAATCCACTGAGTCTTACTCCCGGTTTGATGATTTGTATGGCGATGACTTCGAGACGCCTGATGGAGAGGTTTATGTTGAACTTGCATTCGACGCTAGCGGTATTCCTGACAGTATCACAGCGTTGCTTCTTGATTCACTTTTTATCGACTGGAGTGATTATATTCCATTTCATTGCAGGGATACCGTCCTGATCGTTCCCCTTGCTGGTGTTCAGGATTTGTTAATGAACGAAAATAATGTACCCGCTGAAACTATTGAGTAGGGAGATACAGGATGCGATTAATCAGATCAGCCATATTTACACTAGTAATTACCGGTGTTCTTTCAGCCTCTCTGCCCAGACTAGCAGTCGTATCCATAGATTTTGATGAATTCGCGCCAGACAGTGTCATTCTGGGCGAGATTATCGCCGAGCTTTCAGAAAGCGGAAGGTTTCAACTGGTTGAACTGGGAGAAGATGCTTTCATGAACACCACCCCGGATTCTTTTATCAATTACATCAGGACACTTGCGGCAGATCGGGGAATTGACGTATTTCTTGCAATAGAAATGCTTTATCCGGAAGAAAATGATCGAACAGTTTTCCGTAACGATTCGCTGATAACCTTCAGAACTGTTTCCGTTGACGTACTCGGCAGATTCTATTCATCTACCGGAAACCTGATCGGAAACATAAGGAATACAGTCTCAAGAGAGGAAGTCCTGCCGTATTCCCCGGACAAACACAGGCTCGCTATTATTTCAGCACGGGAGCTGGCCTCAAGGGCGATACTGGAGCTGTTTCCGATTGAGGTTACCTTTACCGCTTCGGACAGCGAAGTATTTACAGTCCCCCTGGGAAGTGATCAGGGAATAAGTAATGGAACCATTATGGCTGTCGTCGCTTCATCTTTTGGAATACCTGATGATATTTCTGAATGCCAGCACCTCAGAAGCAGAGGTCTTCTTCAGATAATTGAGGTGGGGAATACTCAGTCAACAGCAAGGCTGCTGTCCGGCCATTTGATAGATGGCGGAACCGTAACCGCGGTAGAACAGTCAGCCCCTGCCGTTATTTTTCTTGAGTACAATGGCTGTTTGATATCATCTGAACCGGGAGCGGGGCTTGATAATCATGGTACTGAGCTGATTAACAATATCAGGGTAGGCGCGGAAATGGCAAAATGGGGATTCTGTTTTGGAGGTGGAGCAACCGTTGGAGGACTGGAACATTCTTCCATTATTGGAATCGATCTTCAGGCGGGCAGTAGAATTCCGCTCAGCAGCCCATCCCTTGGGTTGAGGTTGTCTGCGGGAGGTATGCTTGCCTTCCATATGCAGAACGTAAGGTCAGAAGAACTGTCATCCAACGCAACAGCTATTTCCGTCTCGGCTATTGCCGATGCCACAATGGAATACCTTTTTTCAGGACATCTGGGATTTCAGTTCGGGATTACCGGTTTTCTGGGTACATCCGCTTCCAGTTGGACAGTGCAGGAGTATACAGGTCAAGTCAGGGATGCCGAACCGGATGAACTTTATTACACTGAATTGAAACAGGGTCCGGTGGGTATTCATGCCGGGTTGATGTACTTTATTTTTTAGACTGGTTGCTTTTCCATGGTTTCTGGGCCATTCCACGTTCCCAGATTATCTCAAGTGACGACCATGTTGCTATTGCAAATACTACGCCTCCGATAATTCCAGAGAATATGGTTCCGTGCACAATACCAAGCGCAAGCGAACAGCCTGCAATCGCAGCGGTAAGCAGTATCAGGATAGTTGCCGCAAGGGATGACGGTCCCCATTTTGATATCACTCTAACCCTTGTGAGCTGAATTCCCCAGACCACGAGAGGATATCCGGTCGCGCCATAGACTGCCGCGGGAATATCCCTGAGAAACAGCATCGCGATAGTCCACAAAAGGACCAGGGGCAGAAAGACAAGGATTGCGTTTCTGTTAAGAGGGGAAATCCAGTTCAACTGTTCAGGTATATCGCATAATCCGGTCCAAATAAACAGCCCTGCGGTGAAACCAAGAACAAGGGAGGCTTCTTCGTTACCGATAAAGCAGCTGAAAATCGTTCCAGCCAGCCCGAGGACAAGAAGTATCAGGACGAATATTCTTGGGCCTGATTGACCGGTTTCGTTGATTTTGACGAAGAGCCTGGTTCCGAGAAGCTGAAGAAAAATGAAAAGAAGAAAGGAAGCAATAGCGAAGAAACCGGTTACAGCATAATCCTTTAAAGTGAGATTAGCCTCAAGAAAGAGATTACCGGTCAGTATATCAAGAATACCCATGTTCCTCCCTTCCTTCGGGCAAATTTGCAAAATTGTGTGGTCATCGTCAACAAGCGATGTTTGCACAAGGTGGTCAGTATAGTCATATATTCAAGTGTACCGATGGTGTTCCATTGTGATTATTATAGCAGGCAGATGTTTAATACATGGAAGGTATAGATGAACTCAGTACGGTTTCTTGTATCTCTTTCGGTTGCTGTTCTTTTTATCTCATGTGGAGGGGGCAGTGAAGCCTCGGTTGAACTGCACGATGAAACCGTTTCCATTGTTGCCGGCAAAGGTGCATTCATCAGAATGACTCTTGCTTCAGAGGAACTTGAAAACTCTCTACTGTACAGAGACGAAATACCGATTGAATTAAGAGTGTCATCGGATAATTGCGTTTCAACCATGACTGCGATGCTTGTACCTGGTTGCGGTTCAAAGCCTTCGGACAGATTGGAATACCTGTCCGGCAGTGGTGTCAGGAATCTTGATACAAGCTTTGTGAGAACGTCTGATGAGAATCCCGGATTTACAATCGTAATGTATGTGAAAGGTGATTCCAGTGTGGTGGAAAGGGTGTGGAACAGGGGTGGTGGCGAACTTGCAGTTCTTCAGGTAAAGTCCGGGAATACTTCTTTCAGTATTCTTCTGGCATCCACCAGTGGGCTGCTGAGCACTGCTGAAGTCGTTGAACCTGCAGGTGGTTTCACCCGTTCGGTATACCTCTCCGACCGTCGCAGGAGCGAGATTGTTGAAGAAGTTAATGCGGACGTTACCGTACCCCCCGAAATCACACACAGGATAATTCTATCAGTTGATCCGATGGAAAGGAAAATGAGTGTACTGGATTCGCTGACAATCGATTTCCGGCCAACTCAATCCGACAGTCAATTGATGATGTACCTTCCATATTGCCATGATGGAACCAGTTTTGAGGCGCTTGCCGGATCTGCTGCGAACTCAGATGATTCGGTATTATGCACTGCTGACTCCACCAGAATATTCTCAGGTATATATTCCGGCAACTGGAGCGGATTCATTTCATCTTCCACAAACAGAATTACGGTAGACGGGCTCCATATAAATCCATTCACATCATTTCAGAGCGGTATGTGGTTCTATCCGGGCTGTAGCAATCCATCGATTTACACACTCGATATTTCAGTACCTGACAACTGCTACGAGGTTTATGCACCACTTCAGGAAGTCTCAAGAGAAATAAATGATTCACTGCTTACCATTTCCTATGTTTCACCGTTGGGGGGGATCAAGGGGCCCCTTTCCTGGGCGACGGGTGGTTTCAATGAGAATAGCATTGCAGGGGGCAGAAGCAGGTACATCTGTCCCGAATCGGATTCCACAGCGCTCGGGATGATCGATATCGCGGACGATATTGCTGAAGTTCTCTGGAGTAATATGGGTTACGACGGGGCCAGGCTTGACATTGTTGTTGTAAAAAGTCTGGATGTACCAGTACTTATTACTGGACCGGGATGTGTGTTCCTTTCAACGGATATGCTCGCCTCTGTGAGGGGATATGAAACGTGGTCCGATTCTCTTATCCACGGGACAGCTGTTCCCCCCGCTTCAATAGTATTTGAAACGGCAAAGGCCTACCTGGCCGGAAGCACATACCTTTCCTCGAGTCTCAGGGATATGCTTGCGGCATGGTCAGTCTACAAATTTTCACTTCCATCGGATGAATCAGTTTCACCACAGCTGCTTGAGGCTTTTAGAAAATACTACCTGTTCACTTCTGAGGTTACCGGAGGAATCGAATTCGCCCTAGCGGATCCACAATTGAGCGAATCTCCACTTTATGATCCTGTAATATTCGGAAAGGCTCCGGTTGTCATAGAGTTTCTCATACATGAGATCCCTGCATTTGAAAGAGCTATTCCCAGGGCACTCGGCAATCTACGTCATTCTGGTGATTCTTTCAGCAGATTGTTTTCAGCTATGGGAATCTGGGAAAGCAGTGGATACGGAGAGATGTTCTTTCAGTGGCTATACAGCCCCGGTGTGCCGCAGCTGGAAATTTCCTGGATGGATTCTTCCGGTACGCTAAAACTCTGGGTAGAGCAGTTACAGCCCGGGCAGGATTTTCCTCTTGGTTCCATACTTGATGAAGTTCGTGTATCATTCAGCGAAACCGGCCCCATTGACCTTGACCTTTCCCACGGTTCCAAAGAGGGATTGTATAGAGGTGGTTTGCCCTCTACTCAAGAGAGGGTTCTGGCGATAGACATTGATCCTGATCGAATTCTACCCGCCGATATCGTTTACAGACGTATCAATAACGAACCGAATGACATATAACCCGGCTAACACTGTAGATTCCGGAGAATAACTGATATGAAGATATGCTTCTGCCTGCATAATCACCAACCGGTTGGAAATTTCGATCATGTCATGAATTCAGCGTACAAAGATTGCTATCTTCCAATGCTTGAAGTCCTTGAAAATCATCAAGGAATAAGCAGCGGTATTCATATTTCCGGAACACTTCTGGAATGGCTTGTCCTTAATCACCCTGAGTATATTGAGAGAACAGGTGCGCTCTGCCGGAAAGGCAGAATGGAATTGCTAACCAGCGGCCGTTACGAACCGATTCTAACCATATTCAGAAGGTTCGACATCGTGAAGCAGATAAAGAACTATTCAGACTACCTTTCGCGGATTTTCGGCAGAAGGCCTGAAGGGCTCTGGCTGACCGAGAGGGTCTGGGAGCCGCAGCTTCCTTCGATTTTAAGTGAAGCCGGTGTATCCTGGGCAGTGGTTGACGATATTCATCTGAAGAGAGCCGGAGCTCTGGATCTGTTTCGCCCCTGCATTACTGAAGATTCAGGAAAAACAGTAAAACTGTTTGGCAGCAATCGGGAGTTGAGATACAGCATTCCGTTTTCTCCAGTTGAAAGTGTCATGGAAAAACTGAAAGAAATGCACAATACCGGCGCAAATCTTGTATTTTACGGGGACGACGGTGAAAAATTCGGTGTCTGGCCTGGAACCCGCAAACTCTGTTACGAAGACGGATGGCTTGACCGGTTTTTCACTGAAGTGGAATCCGCTGACTGGCTGGATTCCCGCCTGCCTTCGGAAGGCGCGGAAACGGAAGCTGACGGTCCATTCTATATTCCTGCCTCAAGCTATACTGAAATGGGCGAATGGACTCTTCACGGCCTTCAGAGAGAGGAATACGATGATCTGCGGGAGAAGCTTGACGCCCAGGGGAAATCCGATAGCGCTGAGGTATTTCTTTCCGGCGGATTCTGGCGCAATTTCCTGTCCATCTATCCGGAGTCAAAGGAGCTGCAGGGTAGAATTCTCTCGGCGGAAGCTCTGATACTGGAGTCTGAAAACACCGAAGCGCTTCACCATTTCTGGAGAAGCCAGTGCAACTGCGCTTTCTGGCACGGCGTATTCGGCGGAATATATCTTCCCCATCTCAGGGAGGCTGTGTGGAAGGAACTAAACAGGGCTGAACGGGATGCCCTTAATTCCACACATGGTTATCCCCTCATTAAAACGGAGGACATTAACGCGGACGGTCACGATGAGACCCTGATCATTTCCAAAACCAGGTCATTGCTTATCCATCCTGATTACGGATTGACCGTTAGCGAAATTACGTTCCTGCATCCGGACGGAGAACCCGTACCCCTTGGTAATGTTCTCACCAGGCAGCGCGAGGAATACCATGATTCAATCCCTGAGACCGGATCCTCAAGTGAAGCTAAAACAATCCATGATGGCATGGCGTCAAAAGAGGAGGGGCTTGCAGGCAAGGTAACGATTGACAGATGGAGAAGAATGTGCTTTACAGATCTTGTAATGTCCTCTGCAACCGATTGGAACAGCTGGAGAAACTGTGATGGAGAGATAGCGCATTTCCAGGAACCCGGCCTGTCGTTGTCCTGCTCCATCAGTGATTCGGCAGCTGAATTTGAAGGTGAATTCAGCTCAGGAGAACTGATAGTTAAAAAAAGAATGAATGCCGGGTTGAAGAAACCGGTTATAAAAACCGGTTCTGTATATTCCATCGGGCCGGGAGACAGGGCCGGGATGGAAATCTGCCTTAATCTGATGACAGGACAGTCCCCCGACCGATACTTCACAATCGATTCGGGAGCGAAGCGCCTTATGTCGTTCGAAGGAAAATTTCGTGGTAGACTCATTGAAATATTCGACTGCTGGCGAAAGGTCAGGACTGTCATTGAAATGAGTGGTGAGACCGATATATGGGTTACACCATTGGATTCGGTGAACAGGTCCGAAAGCGGTTACGAGAGTGTTCATCAGGGAGCGGCGTTTTACATCTCCGGTGTTGCGGATGAAACTGGTTCTTTCAGTCTGGAAATCAGTGTTCACATGGAGGCGCTGAATGATTCCTGATGAGATCAGGGCAGAGGCTGCGAAACTTCGGGAACTGTTGCGATACCATAACAGATTGTACTACATAGAGAACCGGATTGAAATATCCGATGGTGAATACGACGCCCTTATGCGGAAGCTCCGTGAGATTGAATCGCGGTGGCCTGAACTCATAACCGAAGACTCGCCCACGCTAAGGGTAGGGTCAAAACCTCTAGCGAGCTTTCCCTCACTGTTCTGGAACCCCCCGATGTTAAGCCTGGATAACGTTTTCTCAGCGGAAGAATTCGGTGAGTTCGACAAGCGTATCAGGCGCGAACTTAAACTTGAAAAAGACCCGGTCTATTCCGTTGAACCAAAACTTGACGGTCTGGCCGTTGCCCTTGTTTACGAGAGCGGAGTTCTCACAAAAGCCGGAACAAGAGGGGATGGAACCAGAGGAGAGGACATCACGCCCAACGCGAAGACCCTGCGGGCAATACCGCTCAGGCTCAACGGTGATCCACCTCCCGGTCTTGTGGTAAGAGGCGAAGTTATATTCAGAAAAGCTGATTTTCAAAAAATGAACAGAGAAAGAAAAGCGCTGGGACAGGAACCATTCGCAAACCCCAGGAACGCTGCCTCAGGCTCTTTAAGACAGCTCGACAGCAGAATAACATCATCAAGACCTCTGAGTTTTATAGCCTACGGAACCGCCAGCTGGCCTGAGGGCATCACATCCCAGCATTTCCTTTTCGAGTACCTTAAAAGCCTTGGCATTCCCGTTAATCCCTATAACTCCGTCTGCGGAGGAACTCAAGAAGTTGAAGAAAACTGCAGAAGACTTGAAGAGAACCGGAGCGAATTCCCATGGGAGATAGATGGAGTTGTCATCAAACTGGACGAAGCCGCTCTTCAGAAAAGAATGGGAACACTCTCCAGGTTCCCGCGATGGGCAACCGCCAGGAAATTCAGGGCTGAGGAGGCGGTAACAAAACTTATTGATATCAATGTTCAGGTTGGAAGAACCGGAAGACTGACTCCTGTGGCCAGGCTTGAACCTGTTTTTGTCGGTGGTGTGACTGTTTCCAACGCGACTCTTCATAATGAAGATGAGCTCGCGAAGAAGGATGTCAGGCCGGGGGATATGGTTATTGTGAGAAGGGCCGGTGATGTTATCCCCGAAGTGGTAAGATCCCTTGGCAGACCGGAGGGTGGAAGAGGGGAAAAATTCACGTTTCCCATGATCTGCCCTGTATGCAATGGACCCGTTGCCAGGGAAGAGGATACTTCCGCCCACAGGTGCATGAATCCATCCTGTCCCGCAAAAATAAGGGAGAGTCTGTTTCACTGGGGCTGCAGGGACGCTCTCGATATTGAGGGTCTTGGCATAAAACTGTCGGAGCAGCTAGTCGACAAAGGCCTGGTGAAAGATGTCTCGGATCTGTACAGGCTCACCAGCCATCAGCTCGCCTTTCTTGACAGAATGGGCGCCGTTTCCGCGAATAACCTGATTAATGAACTGGATAAAAGCCGCGGCACGAACCTCCAGAGGTTCCTTACCGGGCTGGGGATACCAGGAATAGGCAGAACCGTTTCAGGTCTTCTGGCCGGTAGATTCAGAAATCTTAACGAAATAATGGATGCTGGTGTTGATGATTTCCTGGGCATCGAAGGAATCGGTCCTGTCCTGGCTGACAATCTGCAGCGATTCTTCAATAAAAAAATAACAAGGGATGTAGTGAACAGGCTTTTGAATGCCGGATTTAAACCCGAAAGCAGCAGGGTAGATGATGAAGAAAAACCTCTTCAAGGGGTAACACTGGTTTTTACAGGCGGAATTTCCACACCACGTCCGGACGCCAGAAGTATGGCTGAGGATGCCGGCGCGAAAGTCACAGGAAGTGTATCCTCAAAAACAGATTTGATTGTTGCTGGTCCAGGAGCGGGAAGTAAACTTCAGAAAGCCCGAGAACTGGGAATCGAGATAATAGATGAGAGTGAATTCATAAGAAGAATAAATAGGGACGGAGGGATTTTATTCGAGAAGCGTGAATAATATGGGCTTATTACCTGCATTTCAGTCATATTATTTCACTATTCCAAATAAATTCCCTCCGTCCCTAATTTTTCTTAGTTTGCTGCCTTGAACCTTTTCATGAATTCCACGAGAGTTTCAACACCTTCGAAGGGCATTGCGTTGTAGATCGAGGCTCTGCAACCGCCAACCGATCTGTGACCCTTCAGCCCGACAAGATCGTTCCCGGCACCCTCAGATATGAACTTCTTCTCAAGTTCCTCGGAGGGAAGGCGGAACGTTACGTTCATCAAAGATCTGCTGTCCTTTTCCGCGGTACCCTTATAGAAACCATTACTATCGTCCATATAGGAGTAGAGCAGGCCGGCTTTTTTTACATTTGCCGCCTCAACGGCTTCAAGGCCGCCCTGTTCCAGAATCCATTTCATTACAAGGCCCACAACGTAGACAGGGAAGGCTGGAGGAGTATTGAAGAGTGAGTTTTTATCCAGATGGGTAGAGTAGGAAAGCATCGTTGGAACTTCTTTGTTTGCCTGCTCAACCCAGGATCGTCTGACAATAACCGCCACAACGCCTGCAGGTCCTATATTCTTCTGGGCGCCGGCGTAAATGAGAGAAAATTTGCTGAAGTCAATCTTCCTTGAAAGGAATCCGGATGACATGTCACTGACCAGAGGAACATCACCTGTTTCAGGGAAGTCCTTCATCTGGGTTCCCACAAGAGTGTTGTTGCTGGTGGTATGAACGTATGCAGCTCCCGGAGTAAGGTTGAATTCTCTGGGGATGTAGCTGAAGTTGGCATCCTCGCTGCTGGCGGCGATGTTCACATTGCCAAAGAATTTTGCCTCTTTGACCGCCTTCTTTGCCCATCCGCCCGTAACAACGTAATCGGCCGTCATTCCATCCTTCAGAAAGTTGAACGGAACTGCGCAGAACTGGGTGCTGGCTCCGCCGCCGAGGAAAAGCACCGCGTACTCGTTCTCTGAAAGCCCCATGATATCAAGCATGTTCCTCTGTGTTTCGCAGAACATACTGTCGAACTGGGCGGAGCGGTGGGATATCTCCATAATGGACATTCCCATGTTGCTGAAATTCACAACACCCTTTGATGATTCCTTCACTACTTCGTACGGAAGAGTAGCTGGTCCTGCGAAAAAGTTGTATACACGTTCGGGCATTTCTGTCTCCCTGGTTAAAAGTAATACTGATATGAATGAACAATTACAGCAACTTCTAATATGATTCCTGTGACCGCTGATTCGCAAGTGTCGAGCAGACAGAAAAGAAACACAATCAGATAGCGTATTATTCTGTTTTTCGGTGTTATTGACAGTGCACTATTATTCTTGCTATCATCTTATAAGATTAGGAACTGCTGTCGTACAGGAATCCCTGGATCACCTGTAAGATCAGCAGGCAAGCTGTCTGAGATGCCGTTACGCATAAAAAACAGAGAGGATACATGATTATGTCGAAATACCCCCCCCC
>JAIORS010000021.1 GCA_021108005.1 Candidatus Aegiribacteria sp. | reverse complement strand
CTATCCAGTGCTTTCCTTACTCTGATTTCAATTTACTGGTTCATCCGAATGATACCACCACTTATTTCCGCAAGTGCCGCAAGTGACGTCCGACCCCCTTTCTGGTAGATTCATTAATTGATTTATATCTGTGTTCGCACGCAATTCTGCAGTGATGGCAGATGATCACGCAGGTTATGCGGAAAGGTTATATGCCCTTTGATGTAGTGCTGAGATCCGGTTTTGAGAATTACGACAGAACCGTTCTGATAGAAAACCTCGGGGAAATGATCGAACAGGCCGGTGGCTGGCCCGAATCCGTGGTACCAGGCGCCAGGGCTCTGCTTAAGGTTAACATGCTGTCAGCTAAATCCCCTGAGAGGGCGATCACCACACATCCTGAAGTAGTGGCTGCAATGGCAGTGCTTCTCAAACGGGAAGGTTGCGTTGTAACCATCGGTGACAGCCCCGGAGGGGCGATAAAGGGTGTTGAGAGGTACTGGAACAATTGCGGCTTTACCGCTGTAGCGGATGAACTGGGAATTGAACTGGTCAATTTCGAAAAGGCCGGTTCGGTGGAAGTTACCCTTGATGATCGAACCTATAATATAGCGAAACCCATAATTGATGCCGATGTGCTTATCAATATGTGCAAATTCAAGACCCACGGTTTATGCAGGCTGACCAATGCGGTTAAGAACGCCTTCGGAGCCATTCCGGGGCTCGGAAAAGCGATACTCCACAGCCATGCCATAAGGCCTGCTGATCTTGCTGATAATCTTGTTGATATCTACACTATCGTTGGATTCGACTTTCATGTAATGGACGCGATACTGGCCATGGACGGGAAGGGCCCAAGTACCGACGGTACACCAAGATGGGATGGTATACTTGGAGTCGCGCGGGACGGTGTTTGTCTCGATGTTGTCATGACCGGGCTGGCGGGACTGGATCCCCGCAAGCTTCATACCAGCAGAATCGCCCTTGAAAGAGGGCTGGGGCGTGATCCGGAGGAAATAAAAGTCAGCGGTATTGAGGATTGCAAACTGGAGAATTTTCGAATACCGGGGGAGAGTTTTTACAATCTTCTACCATCATTTCTTGGCGGAATTGCAAGGTATTTTTTCAAGAGACCTCCGGTCGCAACGGATAAGTGCGTTGGATGCGGTATTTGTGAAGAAGGATGTCCGGTTGGCGCCATAACCATACGAGACGGAAAGGCCGTGATGAACCGGAGAAAGTGCATTATGTGCCTGTGCTGCCACGAGCTTTGTCCCCACCGCGCGATTGAGATTCGCATCCCGCTGGGCAGGAGCTGAAATGGGATCTGAAAGAAGACCAACTACCCTTCACAGAATTGAATACGCTGTTTTGCGTACGGTGATATTCTTCGCAGGACTCCTGCCTGTAAGATGCGCTCTGGCTCTGGGTGCCTTTCTTGGCTGGACAGCCTGGAGTGTTTTTGGAATCAGGAAGAAGATAGTGCTGCAGAACCTTCGGCAGGCCTTCCCGAACAGGACCGGCGGGGAGCTTGATAGAATCGGGCTTCATTCCTACATGCACTCGGGCCGCTTCATGATGGAATTCGCCAGACAGGACAGGATGGACGCAGATTATGTAGCGAAACATGTGACAGTTGAGAATCCTGAAGCCCTGGATGTTCTGAAAGCTATTGACGGGGCAATACTCATTACCGGGCATTTCGGTAACTGGGAACTTTATGGTATTGTCAACAAATATGTGCTGGGAGATGTGTCCTTCCTCGTGGGCAGGCAGAGCAACAGTCTTGTTGATGAACACATAAACAGGTCGAGATCCGTCCACGGAATAGAGCTGTATAACAAGAGGTCGGCCGTCAGGGGGGTCCTGAAATCGATGAAGCGGGGCGGGTACGTCTGCTGGCTTTCAGACCAGGATGCAGGTAACAGCGGAGTAGTTGTTGATTTCTTTGGTTATCCCGCATCAACCCCAAGGGGAGCTGCCGCGTTTTCCGTAAAACTCGGGGTGCCGGTAGTGCCTTCGGCGCTTTTCAGGGAAGGGAAAAGTCCGAATCACATACTCGAGATAGGAGAACCGATATATCCGGACAGTTCTCTCTCTCCGGAGGAAGCTGAGGCCGATGTAACACAGAAGTACACCAAAGTATTCGAGGACATGATAAGCAGGAACCCGGAACTTTACTGGTGGTCGCACAGGAGATGGAAAACCACGGGAATGTACGGTGACAGGAAGAATGAAGCCCCGGTAAAAGACCTGGAGGAAAACGAAAATGAGAAGTAAAGTGGCTGTATTGAAAACGTCACCGGATACCGTTCTTGAGGATTATCGCAGATTACTTAAGAGTATTGATTATCTGGATTATCTGGACAGAAGTAAAAAAGTTCTACTGAAGATCAACGTATCCTGGCATCACTGGTATCCAGCCTGTTCGACAACGCCATGGCAGCTGGACGGAGTTATCCGGACTCTGCTGGAAGATGGTTTTGCCAGGGATCAGCTCGTATCCACTCATAACAGAACTGTTGTGGTGAGTGATAAGAGAGGCGAGAAGGGTAATCACCTCAGACAGGTTGACGAGGATCTCCACGGTATTGAAAAGATAAGGCTTTACGAGAAGCCTGTTAAATGGGTTGAGTTCAAGCCAAAGAAACCGTTCAGAGTACTTGGAAAAATATTTCCCGATGGCGTGAAAATCCCCGATGCGCTGATAGGGCAGAACATAATCCAGCTTCCCACAATGAAGACTCACGTATTCACAACGATTACGGGAGCCATGAAAAATGCCTTCGGGGGGCTGCTCAGCGAGCGAAGACACTGGACTCACAGCGTTATACATGAAACCCTTGTCGATCTTCTCAGAATTCAGAAGGAAATCCACCCCGGTCTTCTGGCGGTAATGGATGGAACATTCGCCGGAGAAGGGCCTGGGCCGAGGGCCATGATACCCCATGTAAAGAACTACATACTCGCATCCGCGGATCAGGTTGCAATTGACGCTATAAGCGCCAAAATGCAGGGATTCGATCCCTTGAAACTGGATTTTATCAGGCTTGCCCATGAAGAGGGGCTTGGCACGGGAGACCCGGTTGATATTGAGGTAGTCGGAGAGGATATTTCCGATGTGAATTTTCATTTTGTACAGACGGATACTTTTGCCAGCAAGGGGCAGAAGATGATCTATCATGGATGGCTGAAACCAATAGAGAATCTGCTCCTCAGAACTCCCATAGTACCCTGGGCCTTTTTTGCAAGCAGGCTTTACCATGATGTATTCTGGCTTAATATGGTCGGCAAAAAACGGATCAGGGAAGCCCTGGATACAGATTGGGGAAGGCTGTTCGAACAGTACGGCTCTGTTGACACAATTCCCCGGCCGATTCCGGATCAGGACTCGGAAGGGTAAGATGCCAGTCACTCAGGCGGTTCTGGGTTGCGGTAGATGGGGAAGTTTTCACCTGTGGTACGGATCGAGGATTGGAAACTCCGTCACAGGCTGGGAGCCTGAGGGAATTCAGGAATTCGTTAAGCTTCAGGAAACCAGGAAGAACAGGTATCTGGAACTCCCGCCTGAGGTGCGGTTGACCAGCAGCATCGAAGAGGTTTCCAGATCGGATATAATCGTTGTCACAGTTCCCGCTCAGAAGTTCAGGACACTTTGCGTAGAACTCAGGCAGATTGACATTTCAACCACCGACCTGATACTCTGCATGAAAGGTATTGAAAAGGATACTGGAATGAGACTTTCTGAGATAGCTCGCGAGGAGGGACTTAAGCCCCGGAGCCTGTCGGCATGGGTGGGCCCCGGACATCCGCAGCAGTTCGTTACGGGAGTACCCAGCTGCATGATAGTTGCGTCGGATAATGAAAATGATTCGATGCGCATTTCCAACCTGCTGGGCAGCGATCTGATACGTTTTTACAGGTCCCGGGATATCATAGGTTGCGAAGTTGGCGCGGCAACCAAGAACGTTATTGGAATCGCGGCTGGAATGCTTGATGGACTGAACCTTTCGGGTCTCAAGGGAGCGCTCATGGCCAGGGCTCCACAGGAGGTGGCAAGGCTGGTAGCCTCGATGGGCGGTGATTGGAGGAGTGTATACGGTTTATCTCACCTTGGCGATTATGAAGCGACCCTATTCTCACCCTTCAGCCATAACCGGATGTATGGAGAAGCCGTAGCCAGGGGAAACTCCGCGGAAAACCTCCAGCTTGCCGAAGGCGTTGACACAGCGACCGCAGTCATGCTTCTTGCGGACAGGTACGATGTGGAGATGCCCATAACCGATACGGTAAGAAAGGTTATCAACAACGAAATTCCCGCGAAGGAAGCCATAGGAGAACTTTTTGCAAGACCGGAAAAGGAAGAATTCGCCGACCACTTCTGACTGGAAAGGAAGATCGAGCTGAAGGGAACAACATATCTGGATAATCTTACAGTTACCCCCCTCCGCGAGGAGGCCCGCAGGGCAGTTTCCGAAGCTCTAAAAATGGGATATGGGCATCCAAGAAGCAGTAACCTTCCCGGAAGAGTGGCGCAGAAGGTCCTGGATGATCTAAGAAACAGGACAGTGCGGTTTTTTGGTGGTTCCAGGGTTCTTTTCTATTACGACGCTAATCTGGCCAATGGCCTTTCCATTCTATCCGCAGGCAGGCAGGCAAGAGAGGCTGGCAGAGGGCACATTATAACTTCCCCGGTTGAAAGATCTTCAGTAGTGATTGCTTTAAAAACCCTCAGAAGCGAGGGATCAACTGTGAGTATTCTTGAGATCGACAGCAACGGAAGGATAATTCCGGAGTCACTTTCTGAGGTTATTTCAGAGGAAACCGGCCTGGTCACATGCGCATGGGTCAACGGTATTTCCGGAATCGTACAGCCTGCTGTGAAGCTGGCCGAGATAGCTCATTCCGCGGGAGCCTGGTTCCATACAGACGCATGCGATGCAGCCGGCAGACTTGAAATAGATCTATCTGAAACCGATATTGATATGATTACGATATGTTCCCTTAAATTTGGAGGCCCGGCAGGGGCGGCAGCTGTTGTTATGCCAGATGTGGATCCCTGGCTTATAAGCGCCGTACAGGAATTTTCATCCATGACCAATATACCCGGAGTATCAGGTATGCTGGCAGCGATGGATGTTATAGGAACCGGTATTGATCCACGCGCCAGGATAGTCAATCAGCTCCGAAAAGATCTTTTTTCAGGGCTTGACTCGTGTGGCGCAAGCTACTCTATCATTGGAGGAAGGCTTGAGTATCTTCTTCCCGGAACCGCGCTGCTGAACATAAACCATGCACCGGATAAGCTGCATCTTAAACTGGAAATGGAGAACATTATACTCCCGTCACACAACTCATCGGACCGATTGTCCTACCTCGAGAGAATGGGACTGGATGTTTCAAATCCCGATCAGTATCTGGGTTTTTCCATAGATGTTATGAATACTGCTGTCGATATCGAACATTTTGTAAGATCCTTTTCAGACGTTCTTTCTGATGGAGAAGGGTGACAGAAGTGAGAATTGGTTTGATCTTTCTGCTGGTTCTGGTTGTAACTGGAACTAATTTTGCTGTGGATATCGTTTGCGACTGCCGATATTTCTGGATGGTAAGAGACGCGCTTGAAACCCCTGAAAGTATCGACTCAATGATAAATAGAGCCGCAGAGGCGGGAGCAAACGGAATAATCGTTCAGGTAGCTGGAAGGGCCGAAGCCTACTACACTTCATCTATACTACCCATGGCGAACTTCCAGGATGATTTCGATCCACTTGCGTATACAATAGCAAGGGCCAGACCCAGAGGGCTGGAGGTTCATGCCTGGGTAAACGCTTTTCTGGTATGGTCCGCGCCTTACCCGCCGGCTGATTCGTTACATGTCTGGCACTCCCATCCCGATTGGTTCATGACCGACAGATTCAACCGTTCTACTAGGGAGTACACAAGGGATGAATGTGATCGAAACAGTCTGGTTGGAGCTACGCTTTCCCCGGCTATACCCGAAGTAAGAGAATTCATCGCGGATGTTGCCGCGGAGATTGCGGTAAACTACAGCGTAGACGGTATTCATCTTGATTACATAAGATATCCGAACCCTTCCTTCGGTTTTGAATTTCAATCCTCAGGAAAGTTTTTTCTGGAAACAGGGCTTGATCCCCTGGATATATTCAGGAGGTACGGCGAAACCGGTGAGCTTGTCGATATGTGGTCACTCTGGAAGATTGATCAGGTAACCATGACCGTTGAAACCATCAGATCTGTTCTAAGGAGTGAGGCTCCGGGAGTATTGCTTTCATGCGCGGTGATGGCCGATCCGAACGAAGCAAGATCCCATTACTCCTGCGATTGGAGGTCATGGCTGGAATCGGGGCTGGTTGATTTCGTATGTACAATGGCTTACACCACCAATACAGTGAAGGCAAAAGAGCTGGCGGTTCTTGGAACAACAGTATGTCCGGAAAGGGTTATTCACGGCATAGGAATTTACAACCAGCCAATGTCCACTGCGTTCGTGGGAGCTGCTGAGGCTCTGGCTAACGGAGGAAGAGGTATATGTATATTCAGTCTTAATTCACTATCTTCCGATAGTACCTGGATGCTTAGGAATTTCTGGGGTCAGACTGGCAGCACGGATCATCCGCTTGATTCAGCTGTTTTTCATCGTGTTTCCAACTGAAAGCGGGAAGCTATGAAACTTGGTGTTCTGGCCAGCGGAAGCCGGGGGAATGCCTTTGTTATTGAACATGATGGCTGCATGGTGTTCATTGACGCAGGACTGAGCGGAAGGAAGCATACTGAAAGACTCCTGGAATCAGGATTTGGCGGTTTCTTTCCTCAAGCTCTTTTCATAAGTCACGAACACTCGGATCATATAAAGGGCGCCGGTATACTGGCCCGAAAGTGGAATATTCCCATATACGGTTCCAGCGGCACTCTGAATGCTTCGATGAAAAGACTGGGAAAACTGCCCGGTACGGAAATACTAAGAAATGGAACCGGAGTGGATTTCGGCTCATTTACTGTAAACGCTTTCAGTGTTGCACATGATGCGGCTGATCCCTCCGGATTCGTAATCGAATGGAGTACGGGGAAGCTGGGAATCGCGACTGACCTTGGCAAATCCAGCCCTCTGGTCGAAAATAACCTGGCAGGGTGCAGCGCTATGATTCTGGAGTTCAACCATGATGAAGACATGCTGTGGGGAGGTAGTTACCCCTGGAATCTGAAACAGAGGATAGCTTCAACAACGGGGCATCTTTCGAATAGTGCGGCTTCGGAACTTCTGGGAGCGGTTTATCATAGAGATTTAAAAGTATGCGTTCTTGCCCATCTGAGTCAGGAGAACAATCTTCCGCATCTGGCCGAGAAAGCATCACGGGAAGTAGCTGGTGGAACAGTAATGATCCGTACCGGCATGCAGGATATACCACTGCCTGCCCTGGATCTGTAGAGGAGGTAGTTAGAATTGAAATGGGCCATGATACTGGCATTCTCGGCCGCGGCAATATGCTCGGCCATTGATATTGATCTTGGAGCGGAAATCGGCATGTGCTATCCAACCGGGCAATGGGGGAACAGCCTTAATACCGGTGTTGATGCCGGACTGTCCGCTTCGTGGATTGTTACGCAATCGTTCAGAACCGGACTTGGACTTTCGTTTAGTGTGTTCGGAAGCAGCGACCAGGGAGCCGCCAGTCTTACTTTCTTCGAACCACAGCTGAAAGCAGGATACTATCTGAGACCATGGGGCAACATTTTCAACCCCGGTGTAGTTTGCGCCATTGGACTTTCCCGAAGTTCGTTAAGCAACAGTGGAGGAACAGACCCCGCGTCATGGGATCCGTTCTGGAATGTTGGTCTAAGATGGAACTTCAACATAGGAAGCGGGTTCAGAGGTGAGATCGGCGGAGATTACTCCAGCATAATGGCTGAAATGGAAACCGGAGATTCGTTCAGCCTCAAGTTCGGTATTTCCAGGGAGGTGGAATTGTGAAACGGCTTACGATACCGGCCCTGTCAGTCCTGATAATTGTGGCTGCTTCAGGATGCGGCAGAAACCCCCTCTTCTACCGAATGGGAGCGGATTACTATCCAATCGATGATATCGGAAGTCAGTGGGAATATTCCATCGACGGGGGTGGAACACTGATCGTATCGGTGATAGACCAGACCGAAAAAGGGGAGAGAGCCTGTTACCGAGTACTTTCGGGAGCGGACTATACGTACTGGATAGCTAACGATGGATACCTTGAATTCTATGAAGACCATCGGGTAATGTTCAACGGTTACGAAGTTCCCCTGTATCAGGCATGGGTGACATGGCTGGACTGGCCACTTACAACGGGATATTCTCGTACAGATACAGCATCTACTTTTGCCGTAAGCCAGGGCATTACAATAAGTCATGACTGGGAAAGAACTTCTGTTGTTCAGGATATCGTAACGAGCCCGGATGGGAAATGGGCGGAATGCTACCATCTAAAACAGTACGAAACGACTATCAACTGGATCAGGGCCGCCGGATTCGAACCTGAAACAACTACTGTCCGAAGGGACATATGGCTGGCTCCCGACGTTGGAATGGTTGAAAGAACAACCGCTGACAGCAGCCTGACCCTTGTAGAGTATCAGCAGGGCAACTGAATTTGACTTCAGGCCTTGTTTTCTCACTGTTCTTTGTTTTCGCGTACGTTTATATAGCCGCTGCCCATAAGAAGCGGGGATTGGCTATTTGGATTACCGCGGTTCTGGCAATTGTGTTCAGCTTCATTTTCGGCTGTTTTGCGGGGTGGGGCGAGCTGGCTTCGATTGCAGGCGGTATTAATTTCAGCGTACTGCTGATCTTCTCCGGGATTCTTCTTATTGCCGAGGTGCTTATTGAAACCGGAGTACCTGGTTATCTTGCGGGTCACATAGTAACCCGTTCAAAGAATTTCGGTCATGCAGCCATCTATCTCTGTATCCTGTCAAGCGTAATATCGGTTTTTGTTGAGAACGTAGCCACGGTAATGATAGTGGCTCCAATTGCCCTTGAGGTCGCTAAAAAACTAAAGGCTAATCCTGTGGTGCTGCTGATAGGTATTGCAGTGGCCAGCAATCTTCAGGGAACCGCTACACTGGTCGGTGATCCTCCGAGCATGATACTTGCCGCTGCGGAGAATATGGATTTCAATGATTTCTTCTTCATGGACGGAAAACCGGGAATATTCTTTGCTGTTCAGATTGGGGCGATTGCATCCTTCTTCGTTCTTAGCAGACTGTTGAAGAAGGACTCAAGACCACTTCCGAAAGTAACGATTCCTGAAGTCAGCAGCTGGTTTCCCGCATGGATCCTTGCAGGAGTGATCTTCGGTCTGGCAGCATTGAGTTTTTTCTTCCCGGGAGTAGGCATTGAGGCCGGCCTGCTGTGTATCTCAGGGGGAGGAATGGCCGTAGCATGGCACGCTTTGTTCAGAAGAGGCCACCTTGGAAACAAGGGTAAAGTTAAACATGGTGACCGCAGGGCCACAGATATCCTGAAGAACTTCGACTGGGATACACTGTTTCTGCTCGCCGGTATCTTCTTCATGGTGGGTGCTCTTGAGGAGATGGGTGTCATGAGAATGGTTGGTGTTTTTCTTGCCGGCGTATCCGGGAACAGTCCCATATTTGCGTTTCTGATAGTCGTTGTAAGCTCGGTCATACTGAGCGCTTTCATTGACAATGTTCCCTATGTAACGGCCATGATTCCTGTAACTCACGCGATAGCACAGACTCTTGGAGAAGTTGGGCAAAGTCATTACTACCTTACCTTCGGTCTGCTTATAGGGGCCTGTCTCGGAGGTAATATATCCCCGGTCGGTGCCGCGGCGAATATCGTATCCGTATCTGTATTGAGAAAGAACGGTTTCAATGTATCGTTCATGGATTTCGTTAAGGTGGGATTGCCTTTTACAATTGCGGCGACAGCAGTTGGCGCTGCTTTTATCTGGTTTGTCTGGGGGCCGTAAAGTGATGAATTTCGTATGGAATACTACCGCTATGAAGACAATTGTTCATACCTGTTCCGTTATGCAGCGGTCCGCATGGATGGATGAATTCTCAGATGAGTGGGAAAAGCCATTCCTGATAATTGATTCCGAAGTAAGAAGACTATGGGACAATCAGCTGCAGCAGATAATAATGTCTGCTTCAGGGCTGTACGTAACGGAAGCACGTGAGGAACAGAAAAACACGTTCACACTTGCTCAAATATGGGAAAGCATGTCGGGAGCGGGAATTCACAGGGATACTCCGGTCGTAGTAATTGGAGGCGGGCTGGTATGCGATATGGGAGCGATGGCCGCATCAACTTACATGCGCGGATTGAAACTGATGCTTGTTCCCACCACTCTTCTGTGCATGGTTGATGCATGCCTTGGCGGTAAAACCGGTGTGAATCTGGCGGGAGCCAAGAATCAGGTGGGAACGTTCAATCCAGCGGAGAAAATTCTAATATCACCCGAATTCCTTGATACACTTCCGAAGCGTGAGTTCGGAAGCGGTATAGCGGAAATTATTAAAACTGCCCTGATAGGAGACAGCTCAATACAGGAATCACTTGAGCAGATGGATATAGAGAATCCTGAGAGCGGGATCATCCTTGAAATTGTCCGAAAGTGCCTTAAAGTCAAGGGAGGCATAGTAGCCGAAGATCTAAGAGAAACCGGAAAGAGGATGCTTCTCAATCTGGGGCATACAATTGGACATGCCCTGGAAAGCACCAGCGGGTTTCAACTTTCTCACGGAGAAGCTGTTGGGCTGGGGCTTATAGTGGAAGCCGCCATCGCGGCAAGTCGGGGAGGGAATGAGAATCTGCCGGATGAGATCCGGCGTCTGCTGAAAGGGACCGGTCTTCCCACAGGTATCGATGATACGATTTCCGAAGAGGATCTGTACCGCCTTTTCGACAGAGACAAGAAAACCCGGAAAGACGGTCGGATATGGTCACTCCCCTTTGACTGGTGCGACTGCAGGCTTACATACCTTACCTCTGATCAGGAGGAAAAGGCCCTTCCTGGAGCAATGAGTTTGCTGAAGGTATGAAAAGTATTACCGAGGGCAGTTTCTGGGAACACCTTGAGGAACTCAGACACAGACTGTTCTATGTACTTGGTGTTCTGGCAGGATTGATAATTGTATCCTTCTTTTTCAGCAGGCAGCTCATGGCTCTGGTTCTTTCACGGGGTCCCGCGGAACTGCAGACTCTCGCGCCTACTGAGGCATTTTCAGCGCATCTCAGCCTGTCGCTTTTAGCCGGTATTCTTATTTCATCGCCTGTGATCTTCTACCAGTTCTGGAGATTCGTTTCGCCGGGCCTCCGAGAAAAGGAAAGAAAAACGGCCCTTCGCGCGGCCTTCGTATCCGTTCTGCTGTTTCTCGCGGGGGCGGCGTTTGCCTGGTTTCTAATGCTTGAACCGGCCATTAATGTATTCAAAAGCTTCGAGACGGGAAATATAGTCGGCCACTGGAGCCTCGCGAACTATATAGGTTTTCTCGGGAGGGTTGTCATAATATTCGGTATCGCGTTCCAACTCCCTGTTCTAGTACTTATGCTGATAAGCCTGGGAGTCACAACGCCCGATCTCCTTGCGAAATACAGGAGGCACATAGTTGTGGGGCTTCTTATTGCCGCTGCTATCCTTACCCCGCCCGATCCCCTTACACAGGTTATGCTGATGCTTCCGTTGTACCTGCTCTTTGAGCTGAGCCTGCTGACGGCCAGGATCGGTTACAGAAAGAGGAACGCTTCATGAGCATCAGTGAGAAGCTGCGTGAAGCATGTCCGGAGAATGCATTCACAGTTGAGATCATAGTACCAGTATATAATGAGGAGAGCATTCTCGAAAGCCAGCTCGTGCCTGTTCTGAAGGTATTACCTGCTGAATTTAAGGTAACGGTTGTCGAAAACGGCTCAACCGATAGAACGGGAGATATTCTCCAGCACCTTGAAGGTGAGTATCCGGTACTGAACACCGTTTTTCTCCCCGATCCCAATTACGGCCTGGCGATGAAAACCGGCCTGATGAGATCCGGGGCTGATATAGTAATTATCGATGATCTGGATGTGCTCGATGTTGACTTCTGGGTGAGAGGGCTCCGGCTTCTATCCGAGGACGATCTTGACCTTGTTCAGGGCTCCAAAGTACTTGCCGGTAAAGACGACAGAAGGCCTCTGATAAGAAAGGCCGCGACCCGTACGCTTACATTCCTTCTCAGAAGGCTTCTGGGATACAGGGGAACGGATACCCACGGACCTAAGGTTGTATGGAGGGACGCTGTAAAGGATATTCCTCCGCTGTGTGAGTTCGAGCTTGATATATTTCCAACCGAATTCGTTATAAAGGCTCAGAACTCCGGAGTCAACATTCGCGAAGTGCCGATTCACTTAAGCGAAATCCGCGCAACACCTCTGCCGCTTTACAAAAGGGTCCCGCGGGCCCTGCGGGACATCTGGCGCCTGTACCAAGGGTGCCGGGCCTAACATCTAAACATTTTGTCCTATTATATTTATATTTGGTTTATATTATGGCTAATATTTTTAGAAGGGCCGAACCTTTTGGACCGACCCTGCATGAT
>JAIORS010000020.1 GCA_021108005.1 Candidatus Aegiribacteria sp. | reverse complement strand
TCTGTTCCGCCATTCTTCTCTTGTAGGAGCTTGACGGGTCGGAGTCGAGGAACCTGTGAAGGGGCTTCAGCTAAAGGGATAAGTTTCAGGTTTGTGTATGCCTGCGGCAGTGCAGCGATGCGACCACAGCAATAAAGAACAGCTGCGGAGTAGAATTTTCTATCCACAGCTGTTCCTGTTACTGCTTAAGCAGTAGATGTACCGGCAGTTAGAATGTTGACTTGATACTGCCCCATGTATTGCGGACAAGAGCAGTTCCGTAAATGTAGTGAACGGTACCGTTCCAGACGCGGTAAGCAAATACACTCGAGGGTGGCCATCCATCGGAAAGTCCGCGTAAGGTGGTTATGCTCATATCAGCGTTTGTGTAGGTATTCGGACCACCATTTGTGTATTCCACATTTGATTCGGATGATATTATACATAAGCCAACAGTATCTCCCGTGTCCATATACAATCCGCCAACGTCCACGTGAGTCGGGAGATTTGATCCAGCAGGTATAACATTGTCAGTTCCAAGAAGAGTCCATGCTCCAGAATTCTGTTCGAAACCATCCGCCGTACCAACTTTGTAGTATACAAATATATCACAGGATACCGAAGGAACCTCCAGATTACAATCAAAGCCAACTATTGTCAGTGGTGTTAACGCACTGACATTGAACGAATTCCCGGCAAATCCGTTATCGCGTGCGAATAGGGTCGTAAGATACGCATCGCCGTACGCATCGGTACCGTACCCATGAAAGCGATCAAAAGCATTTTCAGAGCCTGTGGTGCCGTCGTCGTCAGCGATCGCGAAGCCCGAAACGAGACATACGAGAACCAGAACAACTAAAAACAGTATCTTCATGATAACCTCCTAAGGTTAATTGCGTACTTTAGTATACAGAGCAATCCCATTCTGCCTGACCACTAGGCGGATTTATACTGATGTATTAATCATATATCATAAAAATGAGCACGATGTCAAACAAAAGGAAACTGGATTTGCACCATTTCATCAAAATAACTCAAAACAGCATATTCGACCCAAAGCCATAAGTGTTATGCTATTGACTTAGAATGCGTTACGTTTAGCATTATACAGTTTTAGACTTTTTATCATATCGAAACTATGTTCCGTCGATGAAAAGCAACAGAAACAGTTCTCAGTTACGGGATACCTTCAGGATATTAACACAGGAAGGTATCTTTTCACAGATATTTGCATGCCTTGCAGGAGCCGGCTCGGTTTTCATAACGAAACTCGCATTTTACAGGCCCAGCCAACCGAACAGGAACCTGCTTCTTCGATGAAAGACCGTTCCTCATGTCCCAGACGGAGAAGACAGCTGTGGGCTGTCCTTCTGAAAAAGATATGGGACATCGATGCTTTTAAATGCCCGAAGTGCGGAGGACAGATGAAGGTCATCTCTTTCATAGAGCAACCGTTTGTCATCAGACGTATCCTGAAACACCTTGATCTCTGGGGAGACCCAAGACCCCTGCCGGAGCCTCTGGAGCTGGTCTGCTAGCCCTGCGCGGACTACGTTCCATGGCAGGATGATGTGCCGGAGATAGAGATTGGGTGAATGCTAAGCGATCCTAATCCGGCTTCAGAGAAGAAGTGTGTCCTGATGAGGTGCTTCAAGTGAAAACCGGCATTAACTCACGCTTGCCTGAGCGTGTTTCACTCGGTATGGTTCGTTTTTGGGAGTAATTGAAAGCTGTTTTGGATGAATGGACTGCTTTTGGAACTGGTAATGGGATTGAGCAAAATCCACTTTCCTATTGCTCAAGATCCGCTACGATAAGATGGTTCGGACCTTCAGAGATGAGAAGGTAGAGGCGGTAAACCTGCAGGTGATCGAGGATGGTGTTTACACAGGGAGTTTCGGGGAATTTCTGGTTTCGGTCACGATGGATGTAACGGTTTCTGATAACCGGATTACCGATATTGATATAATTGAACAGAATGGCGGACCCGGCTACGAAGCAGAAGAGACGCTTGATCGTATCCTTGAAGCCCAGAGTCCGGTTGTTGACGTTGTTTCCGGAGCAACCGGCAGCAGCAGATGTATCATGATTGCCGTTTACAAAGCATTATCTGACAAGAACTGAAGAAATCAGATCGGGGTCTTATTTATTTTTCGCAGTGGATTACTGAAATCCATCATTGAAAGCAGGAAGGTAAAATGAACGAAAAATACGAAAATATGCCTGAAGGCAGCCTGCTGTTCCGTGAGCAGTACGCCATGGCACAATCACAGAAGAACGGCTGGACCAGATCGGTCAATACCTGGAAATGCATAACAGTCAATCTTTCGGCCACCCACCTTCAGGTAAAACTCCATGGTCTGTTCGGCTTGCTGGTCAAACCATTCAATGCTGACCTTGATCACGTAGTTCCCATTACCGATATCAGGTCGGCTGTGAAGAAAAGGAACTATCTCGGCTACAATGAAATCTCAATCGTATTCAGCCTTCGATCCGGAGGTGAGCGGGAACTGCTCCTTTACCTGAAGAGGGGGGAGGAATTCCTCAATCTTCTTAAAAGTATGATGGGTTGAGGATACCGGGTTATGCTGAAGACTGTTTCTTTTTCAGTGAGGAACCAGCTTCTTTGAATAGCACGACGGCTCCAGGTATCACAGGTATGTAGAGGATGAAGAAACGCTGAAGAAGAGTGAAAATACCGAGTGTATCTGTACTCATCACCGAAGTCATGAGAGCAGCAATATTCTATCGTGAGTATCCCTGATGATGTCACGAGATTGTGAATATTTAAAATATGTATTCTCAATGTCAGAGTTTTAACAACACATCCAGATTAACCTTACTGGAAATTTCACTTCTTCCAAGAGCGCTGACTAATGCATTAACATGTATGACCGGATTGAGATGAAGATAGAAAAACAACGCATATAGAGCTGCGCTCCTGGCTCCTGCTATGCCGTGAAAATCATGCTTGAGGATTTCAACTCCTGTTACTGGTGCATCGATATTCTCATCAATAATGAGCAATCCACTTCTCATGTGTTCTATGACAGCTCTGCAGTGTTCCAGTCCGTCCTTCGAGACAATTATCACTACATCAGGATCCATGACCCCTGCCGGAGCCGCTGGAGCTGGTCTGTGAGCCCTGCGCGGACTGCGTTCCATGGCAGGATGATGTGCCGGAGATAGAGATTGGGAGTGATTGAAAGCTGTTTTGGATGAATGGACTGCTTTTGGAACTGGTAATGGGATTGAGCAAAATCCACTTTCCTATTGCTCGAAAACGGTCTACTGCAGAGGCTGATAGGTGTGCATGAAAATTACATAGATAATATCAAGTCGATGCTCGGAATGTGAGTCTGGTCAGCTGTTGGTTTGGGAGTTATAGGTATAGTGAATCAGCTGATAAGTCTGTTATCACAATCGCTTGGAATCACAATCTCACAGGGTATTGTCAAAAAGCTTCGCGAACGACTTGCAAAAGATATTTCATGGCTTTCCAACGCTGTACATGGAGATAAGGATTCAGGATACATGATATCCCGTGTGCAGAGTGATGCTCAGAATATCGGGAGCTTCATCAGATCTATTGCAATAGTTGGAAACCAATTCCTTTTGCTGCTTGCTTCAGTCATTTTGACATGGATTCTTTTGAAGGGTGCTGTTCTTGTATTGCTGCCGACAATCATTCTGACTTTCCTGATAGGAATGCTCGCATACAGACTCATACACAAAAGATCTATGGTGACAATGGAATCTGGTGCGATTGTATTCGGCAGTGTTGGTGAGCTGGTTGATGGCAGAGAAACTCTTGCCTCCCGGGGATGGGCAGTAAGTACAGAAAGTTATTCGGCAGCTCGTACCTGTGCAGAAGCAAAAACGCGGAACAATTGGAGGCTGTTTTCACCGAGAAATGCCGCGGCATGGGTATTTCCACTTCAATACCTGTCTACGATCCGCTTGATACCGGTCAGCTCAGTCTATTTTGAGCTTTCCTTTGCCTGCTGTTACTGCCCGGCGAGTTGCATAGTGTAAAGTTTCTGGTATCCATCGGGCGGGTCAAGTGACCATGCAAGTATGCCGAATTCATCTACATGAACCTCCCAGAGGAGGCCTGAGTGTCCGGTTATACCGGGTATCTCGGCAGTGAAGAGGTGTTTTCCCTCGTAATCGAAGATATCGAAAGTCGGGGTCTCCTCGGTTCCTCTTCTAACCCAGAGTCTGCGCTGATCGTCGATTCCCATAGAATGGATCTTCCATCGGAAAGGATCAGGCTGGTAGTTCAATTGTCCGTTGGCCCCCATGTTCCTTGCCCTTGTGTTCCAGAACTCCCCTTCCTCGATTATCTCCTGTTCGTTCTTCTCGACCATCGGGATGTCCAGATCGAATTCGACGAAGACATCGCCATTAACGTCGAAGCCGGTGATATGGTACTCCTCCGTGTTCCTCCGCGCGATGAATACGTTGCCGTCCCTGTCCGATGTGAATACATTCGCGAAGTATGATTCGTTAACCAGGAGTGTGAAATCTCTGAAGTCGAATGGAAAAGTGTTCTCCCAGTATGAAATAGTCGGCTTGGTGGAATCGGATTCGAACTTGCCGACGACAGCTGTAACCATCAGCTGTTCATCCACAACATCGAACGTGTTATTGGTTCCTATGTACGTATTCGATTCCGCGGGAGTTATCCAGAGTATCGGTTCGTTTACGATTTCCGCCGTTATTCCGAGCCACTCACCTTCGGGGCTGAATGTATGCAAGCCACCTGTCTGCATATCCAGCATCACAACACGTCCGTCCGTCAGGCGGGTCATCGATAGCGGATTAACGACCTCACCAGGTCCCGTTCCCCTTCGGCCGTACATCCTGACGAATTCCCCTTCGGTTGTATACTCGCGGACACAGCAGGCTGGACGGTCAAGAACAAGGATATTTCCATCCACGGAATGTGAGGATGATTCTATTGAACCCAGAACGTAGTTCGAATCCCCGAGTTCCACACCGATGGAGTCGATGAATAGAATTTCCAGGGCTGTTTCTGTATCCTCATCAGGTCCATCTATTGCGGGTTCCGGCTGCCCGTTTCCACAGGATGCAGCCGTAAGAACAAGAAACACAGAGACGCAGATTATCAGATACTTCACAATACAATCTCCTTTTAAGTCAGTGCCTGAATACTGGGTTTAGATCGAATCAAGAATATCGAGGGATCAGGTTGCCTTATTCATGATGCCTGTCGTGCTGTAACCCGATGCCATGATGAATAATACCTGTAGCAATCCTTCCCTGTCAAATCCTGAGTGTATATTGATCACCTTGCCGCACCGAAGGATAGAATGATCCATCTTACTCAAAATTGAGATTCATTAAACCATGTAATTATCTGTTCAGTACAACGAACCTTCCAACGGCACAGTTATTACCTGATAGAACCCTTGCGAAGTAAATCCCGGAGCCAAATGAGGAAGTATTCAGATTGATCGAATGGTTTCCTGCAGACATCTCCGAATCCAGAATGGCAGCAACCGACCTTCCGGAAATATCGTAAACCGTGATAATCGCTCTTCCCGGCTGAACCAGTGTGAAATCCACCATTCCCTGAGAGGTCATTGGGTTGGGGGAGATCAGGATGTCATTTCCAGGAACCGGTTCGGTTGACTCTACTCCCAGGCCCTGACCCCATATGGAATTACGGTAATAGGCGTCCAGCAGAAGGTCTGCGTTCATCCGCAGGCCATCAAGGCCCCTGCCGGCAACCCAGCCACCCATAATATGAAGGGTATCTCCGTCCGCAAGTTCCAGAGGTCCGACAGACTGAAGGAATCTGTAGTCAAAGACAGGATAATCCAAATGATAGGGTGAATCGTAAACGAACGGGAAAGGCCCCGGATTCTGAGGTGAAGTAGCGTCCGGCGCGTTGGGGTTGCCAACCCAGCCGGACATGTATGCCGGTCCGCTGTAAAGACCGTTCAAATCATCATTTTTTCCCCATATGACGCTGTATTTTTCGATATCGGTTCCCGGGTCACTCTCCCAGTTCCACCACTCGTGGCTGATGGGTATGGGGTATCCGTAAACGTCCGAAGGTCTATCAATACCGCCACCTGCTTTATCTACCCAGACATCGAGGAGCCTCCAGCCCGCGAAACCGTTGCACATCACTGTTAACAGCGGTTCTCCGGAATCATCCTCTGAACTTCCGGGATTGTCGCTGTCCCACATGTAGCTGAGGTTTCTTGGCACAACCAGGTAAGTAGTATCGCCCACTGTATGATTGAAGTGGTAGTAAGGCATTCCCTCGGAGAAAAGAATAACACCGGATGCGGGATCTTCCCTGTAAAGAGTGTCGCTGCCTGAAACCTTTGCCAGAATGGTGAAGTGGTCGCTTACGCAGTTCTGGTCCACATCGTTGTCGGGTATTCCATCAGCGCCAATGTAGTTGTAGTGGTAGAAAATATTGTCAGGGTCATCGGGAGGAAGAGGATTGTCAGAATTCTGTCTGTATTCGAAGTCATCCTGAGTACTGGCATCCGTACCATCATCGAACCGGTACTCGAAAGTTGCGTCTGGATCGTTGCACCAGATAGCATGTCCATCGTAGTAAACCATGTCATCAAGATTGCAGTCAGTAGTATCTTTTGAGGCAATATCGCAGTCACCTTTGATGGCCAGGATAAGTCCATCCAGCGGAACACCGGGGTTACCATGTTCACTGTGATGGGTTACCGTAAGTTCCGTTGCCAGGAAATTGTCAAAGCCCGGTGTATCCCAGGTATAGTTCTGAACAAATACACCAAGACCGTACGGCTGATCGTTGCTGCTGATATCCCAGTCATCAATTCCGTATTCGGACTGTTCGGGAGCATTCGATCCCGGGGTTTCGTATATAATGGGGTAGCCTTCACTTGGCTTCAATTCCCAATAGTTGAAATAACTGCAGCTTGCATATCTATCAGCAGTACCTGCCGGTGTGATTTCCCCGAAACAGCAGGACCATAAATTACCTAGCCAAAGGTGGTTGTTCAACGATCCCGATGGCCATTCCAGTGACAGGGAATCACCCGCGGGATCACCCCATCTTCCGATATTCGAGATAGCCATGCCGATGTTACCGATCTCATGAACAGCCCATTCAACAGGCGGTCGAGCATCGGTTTGTTCAGCTGGTCGGGCAGTCCACTCCTGATTGGAACCGGAACCGATAGAGATTATCAGCAGTATCGGGAGCAGAAACAGGTAGCAGCCTTTTATTGTTGACATTTTCGTTCTTCTTCCTTTCATTCAAATCGCAAATACATGTATCAAATTACTTAATACATTAGTATACCAAAGTTGATATTAATACGCAAACGTCGCAATCCGCACCGGGAATAGATATTAAACATTCTTACATAACCGTAAGAATTCTCAACATTGTCATTTCGGATTAATCCATAACATCATTCTTTGAGTTTTTACTTATCACACCGATTTTCTGTTTGACATGGAATCCTTCACAGAGACTGATGCGGTTTTAATTATTGACAAAGCTTACACGATTACCCATTCTTATTGAGCATATGAGTGGTAAACAAGACTATTTAGAAGAAGATGATGCTCTTTGTATCATGTCCTGCGGGATTGGCCACGGTCACAAAAGGAGGCGATAATGTTCTGTTCAAAATGCGGAAAACAGCTTGATGAAACTAAGGTTGAAGATTTTTGCCCATACTGTGGAAACAGGATCAAAGCAACTGCTGGAATGACTCAGTCATACAGTACGGGTTTTACATCCGCATCTTATGGACAGGGGTCTTATGCACAGGGAGCTTATACTATCAAAAAGAAAGCACCGGGAGCAGTATCAGGACTTGTATACGGCTTGGTAGGCATATTTTTATTTGGCATCGTCCTTGGGATAATTGCTATTGTAATGGGTAACAGCGCGAAAAAGAAAGTGAGAGAACATCCAGAACTGTACACCGGAGATGGAATGGGAACAGCTGCTATTGTACTGGGTATATTTGATATAGCCTTTTTCTTATTCGTTATCCTGCCGGTCATGTTGTCCCAGTGAAACGAGAATAATCAATATAGAAATGATGCAATGTGGTTTTAAAGGAGGAGGCTGAATGTATTGTACCAGATGTGGTAAGGAGCTTCCAGAGGATGTAACGGAATTTTGTACATTCTGCGGAAAGTCTTTTTCGGAAAAGAATGATACGAGATCAAATAAGTTAATCACCTTTGCATATCTACGATCAGGTATAAAAGCTACAATAGCCGGAATATCAATTGATGAAATTGCTCACAATATCGCGAATATCTTCTTACAAGAAGGATATCGACTCGAAAGTGGATCGCCAGTCAATGGTGTTTACTCAACAGGTAATTCTGTATGTCGTATTCTGTTTGGCGGTTTTGCGAAGCGCTATAAGTTCACTATTAATATCTACCAGAATGGACCGAGTACTTCGCTAACAATATCAAGCGGCATGACAGGTATGTCAGGTGGGCTTCTTGGAGTATCAAGAATGAAGAAAGAAACGGATAGAATAATGAACCTGTTTGAGTGCACACTTAAAAACAGAAGAATGTAGTATACAATCTTATCAGGAAGCAGATAATTCTGTCCCCTTAACCGGGGGAATTTCGTTTATGGAGGACCAAATGGATACCAGAGATTACTTGGCGGAGGAAATAAACAAAAAACACTGGGACGAAGTGGCTCCGATTCACGGCAGATCGTATGACACCGAAACTCTTATTAAAGGCGGTCACCACCTTGATGCCACACAGGTAGAGGAACTTGGAGACGTAAGCGGCAAAACGATCCTTCATCTCATGTGTCATATCGGTACGGATACCCTTTCTCTCGCAAGGCTGGGAGCAGAGGTAACCGGAATCGATATCTCCTGCGAATCACTGAAAGTCGCCCGGGAGCTGGCCGAGAAAACCGGTCTGAAGGCCAGATTCATAGAAACACCTCTCTTCGACCTTCCGGACAAACTGGATGAGACCTTCGACATGGTTTACACATCAATCGGTGTTCTCTGCTGGGTTTCAGATATCAAGCAGTGGGCGAACATGATCAGCAGATACCTGAAGCCGGGTGGAACCCTGTACATGATGGAATCCCATCCATTCATGCAGGTGTTTGATAACGAAGCCACCGGGCTTACCGTCCGCTACCCGTACTTCAGCCAGGGCAAGCCCTTCGACTGGCCCGGAGACTGGCCGGACTACTCGGACGAGAACTACATCGTGAAAAGTCCCACCAGAGAATTTCAGTGGACAATGGGGCAGATCTTCAACTCTCTTACGGAGGCAGGGTTGAATATTGAATTCATCCATGAGTTCGAATTTCTGCACTGGAAGGGGCTTGAGAGTATGGAGATGTGCGAAGACGGCTTCTGGAGACTGCCGGAACCACTGAACAAAATCCCTGTCCTGTTCAGCTTGAGGGCATTAAAGGGCTAGTACACTGTCAGGCATTATCTGTCGTGTCCTGCTCGTTCTTTGATGCCCCTGCGACGTTACGGAATCAGTTACATAGCGTTGCTATGCGCCTTCTTCCGTGCCTTGCAGGAACACCAAATAACTTCGCAATCTCCCGACAACTAATACCTGACAGTGTACTAGCTTAAATCTCCATGGAATTACTATTGTCAATCCGGGGTACCATCCGAAGAAGAGAAATCGAATTAGAACTGTTTGAAAGGGTATTGTTGAATACCAATTGACACAACCTCTTTTATTACTCATAATAAACAAATGTTCGGCAGGTATTACATATCTATCACCATGCATCGCAAGCATATTGATCGTGCCTGATAGTGATTACCAGCCGGGAGATGTATGGTAACATGATTCGGTTTTACTGCCGGATCCAAAATGAAATGGACGTGGAGACATGAAGAAAACCCTGGTTACATTGATATCGATGATCCTGCTCGTTTCGGTTTCTGTGGGAACCATTTTTGCTGAAGAGAAAGTTAGAGTTACAACTGTGATGATAACCCTCACCGAAGAGCAGTTGGCGGCCGTTGAACTCAGACCTCGTGTAGAGGTGACCATCCAGCTCACCGGAGAGCAGATATCCATCATCGTTCATAACTTTCCCAGGGTCGAAGTAACTGAACTCACACTCTCCACAGCGCATGTGCGCAGAGGTGGCACGGTTTTGCTTGAATGGGACGGACGGACAGGGATTAATCCCGTTCCGACTCCCTGACCTGTTGAACATCCAGTTGTAGTAACCTGGTACCAAGCTTTAACTGGAGCCGTTCGTGCGAATTGGTACACGGTTCGTAAGAACCATTATTTGATAATGAAATCCCCCGGCCCGGCCGGGGGACCCTCATACCTTGACAATTGCGGCAACCACCACTGCCGTGTTCACGACACTTCACTATGATAGCATCCAACAACACATACCTGTACGATTCGCTCGTGAGTGAAAGGCTTAACTTCCGATTGATCCTGTTTCTTGTTTGCTCAGACACGATCGTGAAGGGGAATAAACATCCCGGCGGCTTGTATAAGAAACAGGATAATAAGTCTTTCTGTTAATTGGAGGTTCGAATGTTACCATTGATGTTTGTGGCACTGGCAGATACGATTATTGCGCCCCCGGCTGATTTGAATACGGTGTATGTACATGAGTGGGGAGCGGTGACTTTCGCTGAGGAAACAGTAATAGGGGCAGTTCCGCCATCTGATACTTTTGAGAACTTCACAACTCACAATGACTGGGATGAACCAGTATCCAGAGCCCCCGTTGTCTACTTTTACGGTGATTATTTTCAGGGTACTTTCACTGTCACGGTTCCATCCGGAACATTTATCGAAACCTGGCCTGTCCCTGAGGAGCTGACAGCCGTCGCGCCACTGCAGCTGTACAATTCTTCCAGAGCGGAGTGGACCATCTCCGGTACTTCGTGGGGGGAACCTGATGCAACTGACATTTCAGCAGTAAGGGACGAATTGAGTTTCTCCCCCGATATCATCGATATCTGGAGGTGGCCCGCATCGTTTCTGCTGGAGTTCGCCGACGGAACACATGAAAAATTCGTCTATTACGAGTGCGCTTTAACGCCACAAAACAGCTACGACTTCTATCCGGCGATTCTTACGGATGAAGGGACTGTACTGGACCCTGAATACCATGGTGAACTGATGAGGTTCATCAAACTGGACGATGGGAAAGTAGTTATCGATCCGGTTGCCGAAGGGTCAGGAGTGCGTAGAGAATTACAGCAGGCAACCGAATATGGAAATGTCCATGAAACCCTCTGTTCCTGGGCTGGCGGAACGATGAAATCGGATGAGATCAATGCC